>JAPLMM010000080.1 GCA_026387035.1 Planctomycetota bacterium | reverse complement strand
ACGCGCCGGTCTTACCGTTCGACCGACGATCCGCGGACGCGGGGGCCGCTCGGCCTGAACCGCCCGGACGATCCCGCCAACGTGCCGGCGGCTGAAACGGTCGTTCGCGAACTCCTCGATGCGTGTGTGAAGGAATTCGTCGGCATGCTGGCGCCGGGGGAGGTGACGGCCCGCATTCCGCTTCGCCCGGCGCCGGGTCCGAGCGGCGCGAAAGGCCTGGAGGCTGCTCGCCGGGGCGAGTACGCGGCGGCCGTCGGACACTTCAAGGATGCCCTCAAGACGACCCCCGACGATGCGAACCTTCTGTTCGACCTGGCGGCCGTGTCGGAGTGCGCCGGCGAGTTGCAGGCGGCGCTCGAACTCTACAGGAAGGTTCAGGAACTTACCGGCGACCGGGACGTTGCGGCCCACGAAGGGGCCGTCCGCGTCAGCCGCGCCGCCGGTTCCACCGACGCGGCAAGGCCTTAGGCGTAGAGCCGGGCGATGGCGTCGACGGCGGGGGGGACGAGGGGTTTCGTTCGGCCGCCGCGCGTGATCCGGCGCGGCGCGCTTCTACCGATAGGCCTTGGCGTCGTACTTCCTGCCCGAGGGAACCGCGGTCGCCTCGAAGACCAACACCTCGAAAGGCTGCAACTCGATGTCAAGCGGCTCAACCGATGCGGCGCGAAGCGTGCCGAGCCGCTGGTTCGTGCGGGATGGCTTCAGCGCGTAGTCTGTCAGGTGCTCATCCGGGAGCTCCAAGTCATGCGCCAACTCCAGCGCGTACGACTGAGGTTTGTCGGAAGGATTGCGCAGAACCACGATGCCTTTGCGCGGTTGCCAGGCCGCCCAGCCGTACACCTCGCCCTTGCCCGGATCGCCGCCGATCCAGTGGGTGTCGACCAGCACATCGGCGTTGGCCCGCGACCATTTCGCCGCCGCGGCCAGTTCATCCCACATCTTCTCCGTCAACAGGTGCGGGCTGATATACAGTTCCTGCAGGTTTGTGCCGGAACCGAAGAAGGTCCATATCTCATCGGCGACGGACTTCTCGCCGCGCGGCATCTTTGACGGATTGGCCCGCTCGCCGATGCACGGGCCATGAAGCATTAGCGAGTTGAGCGGGTACAGCGGCCCCATCTGCACGATGCACCGGTAGCAGAACATGTCGCGGTAGGTGATCCACCTCTGCCGGTCGTCGCCTGCCCCATGGAAACCCGTATCGCCGCCCTGCCGCCAGATCGAATCGGCATAGCAGACCCAGAACGGGCTGGCCCAGGTGCCGGTCGTGGCGCTGATGAACAGGGCGGGATTCTCGCGCCGCAGAACCTGCGTCAATACGAGGACGGCATCGACGTCATCTCCCATCTCGCCCGTCGCGCCGGTGCTGTTGGCCGAGCCCATGCCGTCGAACTTGAAGAAGACCACTCCATGCTCCCGCATCATCCGCAGGCAGACATCGGAGAATGCCTTGCCATACTTCGCGCCGGCCATGGAGAACCCGCTGCGGTTCGTCTCATAGCCTTGCGACTTGCCGTAGGCGATCCGTTTCTCCTTCGGGCCGCCGTACCCGCCCCACGGCGACATCCACACACCCTGGGCCGCACCGTATTGGGCGCCAGCGTCCTTGAGTTTTTCGAAGCCGTTGGGAAAGTCCTTGTGGAAGCCCCATAGCGAGTCGAAGTCGTCCCAGCCGTCGTCCCAGACGAACGCATCCAGCTTTACGCCCCGCGTGCAGACCATCTCGCGGCCTATGTTCTCGATCGTCGCCAGACACTCGGCTTCGGTCATGTGGTTGTTTGGCCGACCGATGTTGAGGTGGTACCAGCTGTTGTAATGCAGGAACGGCCGATACGGATGCGCCCGGCGCCGTTCGAGGTAGTACAGGAACCCGCGGCGCAGTTGGTTCGGCGGGACGACGCCGATCACCAACGTATAGCGACACGTCTGTCCAGGCTGGAGCACATTGCCTCGCGGCAGGGCACAGCGCACTCTTGAGGCCGCGCCGACCTTGTTCACAGCCAGAGGATGCTCGACCGCCAGGAAGATATCGCCGCACAGAACGACCGAACCGTCCACCTCCCCCACGGATCGGGCATCCCGGACCGTGGCGTCCGCGAAGACCAACTCCCGAATGCGTACGGCCCTGTCCGAAGTCAGGTCGAGCGATTCGATGACGTAATTCGATTCGTCGCGCAGTTGAACGGACCAGTCGGCTCGTATTCCGGATGTCGGGTCCTGGAACGACGCTGTGATGCACCGGCCGCCATGGGCGGCTTCCTTGCGGACCAGGCTCGCGTCGGCCTGGATGGTCTGCAATGCCAACGGGGTGGTCGGTTTCAGCCTCGACAGATCAATCACTTGGCCTTCGTCAAGTACGATTTGCGGCATGTGGCCGGAGGCGAGGATCAGTGTCTGTCCCGTCTGGCGATTGCTGACCGTCACGGCCGTCACGCGATCTTCCTCGACTTTCCACGACGCCTCCATGGCCTGATTGGCCAGAAGCAGGCATGATGCCTCCCGGGAACCGTGCGATTGGCCTGGCGTTACCCCGGGGTAGTCCAATGCCGAAGCCGCATTCACCGCGACGGCAATCCACAGCATCAGGAACAACGCGATTCTCATGAGGTATTCCTACGAGCGGAATTTGTAACCGTTCAGGCCCTTTTGAGAATCCGGATGCTCTGCACGCCGGGCAACGTACCCGGCGTGGAACATCCAAACTCGATCTCAGAGTGCAACATACCGCCCTCGGCATACTGCCCTCGGCGCCGTTGTGTCAAGCACGTTTTCCAGAAGCTTCTCGGAAAGTTCAAGCGGAGGGCCTCGCGAGTCAGATAACCTGCATAACAGCCCGGAAAAAGGGTCCTGGACCGTTTTTGGGCTAAGCGTACAACCGGGCGACGGTGTCGACGGCGGGGGGGACGAGGGGTTTCGTTCGGCCGCCGCGCGTGATCTGGTGCGGCGCGCCTCGTTCGAGGAACTTCCCGACCACGGCCGCGCGGAGCCCTTCACTTTTGCGTTCGGGCGCGCTTCGCCATTTCAGGCCAGCGTCTGGCGGGCGAGGTCCACGTCGTCCACCTTCAGGATGAGAATCCCTTTGTTCTTTCCGCTGTCGCCGCTGCCGTAGATGTAATGAATGTTCACGCGGGCGGCGCCGAGCCTGGCGGCGACGGCCTCGAGCGCACCCGGCTTGTCGTCGAGTACCAGCACCAGCACGTCCTGCGTCGAACAGGCTAACCCGGCCTCCCGGAGGGCCTTTTGGGCCGCCACCGGGTCGCTGACGAGGAGGCGGATCGTCGCGAGGTCCGTCGCGTCGGCGACCGACAGGCCGCGGATGTTGACCTTCGCCTGGGCCAGCACCCGGCAGAGCCGCTCCAACTGGCCGGGAACGTTTTCCATGGTGACGCTCAGTTGCTTCGCTTTTTCCACGGGTATCCTCCTTTTGTCCGCACGGTGGGACGCTTTCATTATAACATAACCGCAAAGGACGCCAAGAACGCAAAGGGAAGATAGGGGAACAAAAGCAAAACCAAGAAGCCAAACAGGGCTGTGTTTGAAGTCGGGGAGCATCGCCGCTCCCATGGTCGCGCAACGCATGCTGTTTGCCGTTCCCCTGTTCTCGTTTTTCTTTGCGCTCTTTGCGTTCTTTGCGGTGAAGAAGTAGCCGGGGCCCGCGCTTGCATCCCGGCGGGGCCTCGTGTAACCTAAGGCCGGAGCACCGCCCAGCGGAGGAGACGATCGGATGGCAACCGGCGGTTCTGTTTTCCGTGGATCCGGGGCGCGATGGCCGGCGATTCTTCTGACGGCGTTGGCGGTCGGGTGGTTTGCGCCGGCCGCCTCGGCGGGGCCGGCGCCCGATTCGGCTGCGTCCGAGGCCGTGACGGCTGGGCCGCCCGCGGCGACGACGGGCGATGGCGCAGCCGCGCCCGGCGAAAAGCCATCCGACGCCGCTCGGAAACTCGAACAGAGCATCGCCCGGTTCTTCGAGGAGCACCTGGGCGGGTGGGCTTCGAAAGAGATGTTCGGGGTGGCGGTGTGGCAATTTTTCGCCGCGTTTCTCTTCATCTTCCTGGGGCTGGTCGCCAAGAAGGTCTCCGACTTCGTGATGGAGAAGAAGGTCATTCCGCTGCTGAAGCGGACGCATCTGGAGTTCGACCATCTGCTGGCGGAGGCGGCCTCGAAGCCGATCGGCTGCCTGCTACTGCTGGGCGGTTTGGGCTTGGCCGTGGCGTCGCTTCGCCTGCCGACCGAGCCGAACGTCCGCGATTTCGCTTATGGCGCCCTGAAGGTGTTTCTCGCGGCCGACGTGGTCTGGTTCCTTTTCCGCGTCGTGGACGTCGCGGTCGAATACCTCTCGCGGATGGCCAAACGCACCCAATCAAAACTCGACGACCAACTTGTGCCGCTGGTGCGCAAGGCCCTGAAGGTGACGATCGGGGTGGTGTGCGGCGTGTGGGTGGTGCAACTTTTGGGCTACAGCGTCTCGAGCCTCCTGGCGGGCCTGGGGATCGGCGGTCTGGCGGTGGCCCTGGCGCTTCAGGACTCGCTCGCGAACTTTTTCGGGTCGGTGTTCATTTTCCTCGACCGCCCGTTCGCCGTCGGCGATACGGTCAAGATCGGCGACGTGACCGGGACGGTCGAACAGATCGGTTTCCGCTCGACGCGCATCCGGACGTTCGACGCGACGCTCGTTGCGATCCCGAACAAGCACGTGGCCGACTCGGGGATTGACAACTGGACCCGTCGCCCGAATCGCCGCGTGTTCCAGTCGGTCGGCGTGACGTACGAGACGACGGCCGACCAGATGCAGCAGGCCGTCGCCGCCATCCGCCGGATCCTCGAAGGCGACGAGGGCGTGGACCCTGAGGGAGTGATCGTGCGGTTCGAGGACTTCGGCGCCTCGAGCCTCGACATCCGCGTCGTGTATTTCACGAAGGCGACGGATTACGCGGGGCACCTCGAGGCGCGCGAGCGGGTGAACCTGGCGATTATGCGGGCGCTGGAGCAGTTGGGTCTGGCGATCGCGTTTCCGACGCGCACGGTGTACTTCGAAGGCGACATCGCCCGGGCGCTGGCCGGACGCGCCGAAACCAATCGCCCTGAGGCCAAAGGCTAAGCGGGGGTACATAAGTTTTGCGCGGCGGGTTCGCCGCGGGGCTTGCCCCGCGCTGCAAACGGCCAGCGCCCCGCCCGCCTTCGCCATAGGCTTCGGCGTGGCAAGCAAGCGGGGCGGCGAACCCACCGTGGGGACCGGCATGGAGAAAGGACTGCGATGAACGCAACCCCCCTGTTGGGCATCATCCTGCATGCTCTCGGCGGCTTCGCGGCGGGCAGTTTCTACATCCCGTTCAAGAAGGTGAAGGGCTGGGCCTGGGAGAGTTACTGGCTCGTGGGCGGGTTCTTCAGTTGGATCATCGCCCCGTGGGTGGTGGGGCTGTTGCTGTGCCCGGACCTGGTGAATGTGTTGCGTTCGGCCCCCCCGAAGAATCTGCTGCTGTGTTACCTGTTCGGCGTCCTGTGGGGCGTGGGGGGTCTGACGTTCGGTCTGTCGATGCGGTACCTGGGGATGTCGCTGGGCTATGCGGTGGCCCTGGGGTTTTGCGCCACGTTCGGGACGATCCTCCCGCCGATCTTCAACTCCGAGTTCGTCGGCCTCGCGACAAGTCTCTCGGGCCAGATCACGCTGGTCGGCATCCTGGTGTGCCTGGCCGGCATCGCGCTGTGCGGCCGGGCGGGCATGCGCAAGGAGGGGGAACTCTCGGCCGAGCAGAAGAAGGCCGCCGTCTCGGAGTTCAGTTTCGTCAAGGGGCTCTGGGTCGCGGTGTTCGCCGGCGTGATGAGTTCGTGCATGGCCTTCGCGTTTGCCGCGGGCAAGCCCATCGCGGACCATGCCGTCGCCTCGGGCGCGCCCGACCTGTTCAAGAACTTCCCGGTCCTGGTCATCACGCTGGCCGGCGGTTTTACGACGAACTGCGTCTGGTGCGTCGTGCTGAACATCCGCAACCGGACGGGCGGCGACTACGTCCGCGGCGGCGTGCCGCTCCTCGCCAACTACCTCTTTGCGGCCCTCGCGGGCGTGACCTGGTACCTCCAGTTCTTCTTCTACGGCATGGGCACCACCCGGATGGGCAAGTACGATTTCTCCAGTTGGACGATCCACATGGCTTTCATCATCGTCTTCAGCAACCTGTGGGGCATCTACTTCCGCGAGTGGAAGGGCTCGAGCGTGCGCACCCACGCGCTCATCATCCTCGGAATTCTCGTGCTGATCGCCTCGACCGTCGTGGTGGGCGTCGGCAACTTCGTGGCCTCGCTCAAGTGACCTCCGGAGGCAGGACCATGACAACGTCCAGGGAGCGGGTCCTGGCGGCCCTCGACCACCGCGAGCCGGACCGCGTTCCCATCGACCTCGGCGGCAACCAGACGGGCATCCACAAGGTCGCTTACCGCAAGTTGATCGACCGGCTGGGTCTCGATGAGAAAATCGTCATCATGGACCTGGTGCAGCAACTGGCCCAGCCGTCGGAACGGGTCCTGGAGCGGCTGCACGTGGACACGCGGTACGTCGCGGCCGGGGGCGCGAAGAGTTTCGCGGGCGGCGTGGTCCGGCGCGAGCGCGGCGGGCGGGTGTGGCACGATTTCACCGACGAGTTCGGCGTCACGTGGTCGATGCCCGACGACGAGCCGTTCTACTTCGACGTCTCCCATTCGCCCCTGGCGGGACTCTCGCTCGACGAGATTCGGGCCTACCCATTTCCGAAGGGCGACGACCCCACCCGTTTTGAGGGTCTGCGCGACCGGGCCCTCCGGTTGCGGAACGAGACGCCCTACGCCGTCATCAGCGGCATCTCGGGCGTCGTCTACGAGATCTGCTGGTACATGCGGGGCCTGGAGAACCTCTTCATCGACATGATGACGCAGCCGCAGGTCCTTGAGGCCGTCATCGACCGCACGCTCGGGTTCTGGCTCGACTGGTTCCGGCTATTCCTGGACGAGGCGGCCGACGTCGTGGACGTCATCATGATCGGCGACGACCTGGCCGGACAGAACGGGCCGCTCTTTGCGCCGCGCCTTTACCGCGAGATCATCAAGCCGCGGCAGAAGCGGCTGGTCCGGTACATCCGGTCGCGGACGAAGGCCAAAATCTGGTACCACACGTGCGGCTCGGTCATGGAATATCTGCCGGACCTCCTGGACAACGGCATCGACATTCTGAACCCCGTCCAGATCTCGGCGAAGGGGATGGACCCTGCGCGCCTGAAGGCCGAGTTCGGCGACCGCCTGGTGTTCTGGGGCGGGGCCATCGACGCCCAGCACGTCCTGCCGCGCGCCTCCCCCCAGGAGGTCCGCGAGCACGTCCGCCGCAACCTGGAGGCCTTCAAGCCGGGCGGCGGCTACGTGTTCAACAACGTCCACAACATCCAGGGCGACGTGCCCCCCGAGAACGTCCTGGCGATGTTCGATGCGGCTTACGAGTTCGGCAAGTACTGAGCCCTGACGGGGATGAGGGAGAGCAGTGCCATGAGAAGATCGTTTGTGATGCGGGCGATGCGGTGTGCGGTCCTGGTGGTCGGCTGCGCCCTCGGCGCGTGCGCGGGACAGGCCCAGGCGGGGGAGGCGGATCTCGCCGCCCTCGAGAAACAGTTCGTCGAGATGCCTATGGAGGCCCGCCGACTGACGGGGCCCCTGTTCTGGCTTCACGGCACCGAGAGCCGCGAACGGCTCGAGATGTACCTCGAGAAGGTCGCCGAGGGACACAACGGCACGTTCACGGCCGAGTCGCGCCCGCACAACGACTGGCTCGGGCCCCGGTGGTACGAGGACCTGGCCATCTGCCTCCAGGCCGCCAAGAAGCACGACCTGACGATGTGGATCTTCGATGAGAAGTGGTGGCCGAGCGGCGAGGTCGGCGGCAAGGTGCCGCCCGAGTTCGGCTGTAAGACCATGGAGGCCGTGGCCACCGCCGTCGAGGGGCCGAAGGCGTTCACCGACGCCGGCTTCGGCGGGCCGCAGGTCATCGCGGCCGTCGCCGGCAAGGAAATTGAAGGCGGCCTCGACGGAGCGAGCCTCGTGGACCTCTCCGGGCGGATCAAGGACGGCACGCTCACGTGGAACGTCCCCGCGGGCAAGTGGAAGGTCATGAAGTTCACGTGGAAGTACAGCGGCGGTCGGCGGCTCGTCGACGGCGCCAGCAAGGACGCCGTCGACTGGTACATCCGCACCGTCTATCAACCGCATTACGACCACTTCAAGGAGGATTTCGGCAAGACGATCAAGGGCTACTTTTACGACGAGTCGGAAATCCCGGTCAGGAGTGAAAAAAAGGGTTGTTCGCATGCCGGAATATGATACAAAGATGGCCAATAAGACGGAATGGTCCACGATGGTCGTGGGCCGTCGGTCATATGGGAAATGTCGGTTGATTCATGCGGCAATAAGAATTGACAGAAATTACGTTGAAGTTCTGACGGGATTTTGTTTCTGTGCATCCATCGTTACTAAACAAGGCAAGAATATGTGTGATAAAGGAGCGACAGATACCATGAGTAAAGCGATTGCAACAACGTGTCGCGTGAGCGGATGGGTGGCGGTTCTGCTGGCGCTGTTGGCTTTCAGCGGCATGGCACGCGCTGGCGAGATCCTGTACAACGGGATCGTGCTGCCGGACGAGTGGCCTCCGAAACGAAGTGGCCTACCCCGCGAACCGATGCCGGTTCCGTATCTGAAAGACAAACCGGAGGTTATTCCGATCGATGTGGGACGGCAACTCTTCGTCGATGACTTCCTGATCCAGGAGACGACGCTCAAGAGAACCTTCCATTCCGCGGAATACCATGCGGAGAATCCGGTGCTCAAGCCCGAGAAGCCCTGGGAGACCAAGGGTAGGAGTAATGTGGCTTTTCCGTACAGCGGCGGGGTCTGGCACGACCCCGCGGACAACTTATTCAAGATGTGGTATGCCGTCGGCAACGAGGGATGGATAACACACTGGTTCGGTTACGCCGTCAGCAAGGACGGCATCCACTGGGAGAAGCCTGCCTTGCAGGACATCGATGGCCGGCGCAAGGAGCTGGACGGATCCAACCTGATCCTGGACATAAGCCAGCATGATTCAAGCGTCATCTGGCTCGATCACGCGGCCGCAGATCCCGGCACCCGCTTCAAGTACTTCGCCACCGAGCAACAGGGCGGCTGGCGCTATACCTACCGGACCAGCCGCGACGGCATCCACTGGTCCGGGCCTGTCGCTTCCAAGCCGATCTGGGGCGACCGGACGACCATATTCTACAACCCGTTCCGCAAGGTATGGTGTCTGAGCCAGCGGATTCACGGTGGAAATGTCGGGCGCGCGCGCGCCTATATGGAAGATCGCAATCCCGGGAAACTCGTGGAGAAGATCCAGCCGAACCAGGGGCTGGCGGCCGCGGGCGAGTCGGTGTTCTGGACCAATGCCGACGATCTCGATCCGCGCAATCCGGTTGAAGAGTACGGGACCATCAAACCGCAACTGTACAATCTGGATGCCACACCCTACGAGAGTCTGATGCTCGGCTTCTTTGCCATCTGGACCGGACCGGAAAATGACACCGTCGCGCGGGAACGCCTGCAGAAACGCTGTGACATCCTTCTCGGGTTCAGCCGCGACGGGTTCCATTGGGACCGCCCGCATCGCGAACGATTCATCGCGGCAAGCTGGGCAGACGGCGCGTGGAACTTCGGCAACATTCAGTCCGCGGGCGGCGGATGTCTCGTCGTCGGCGACAAGCTCCACTTCTATGTGTCGGCGAGGGCCAGGGACGCCACCGGCGGACATGGCAACGGCAGTGCCGGGCTGGCCATCCTGCGCCGCGACGGCTTTGCCTCGATGCAGGCCCATTCGACAGGCTCAGGGCAGGCGGGCGACACGGGCGGCACGCTCACCACCCGGGCGGTGACGTTCAAGGGAAAGCACCTTTTCGTCAACGCTGACTGTCCGCATGGCGAACTGAAGGCCGAGGTGCTCGACAAAGACGGCAAGGCGATCGAGCCCTTCTCGGTCGCGAATTGCGGGCCGGTTTCGTGCGACAAGACGCTGGCAGCGGTCACGTGGAAGGGCTCGGCCGATCTATCAGCCGTGGCTGGAAAGCCGGTCCGGTTCCGTTTTCATCTGAAGAGCGGCGGACTTTACGCTTTCTGGGTCAGTCCCGACAAGTCTGGTGCCAGCCATGGCTATGTTGCCGCCGGAGGTCCCGGATTCACCGGGCCCACGGATACCGTGGGGAAAAGAGAGCACTGATGGAAAAAAATATAACTTCACCCCTCTCTTCCCCCGTGTCACGTCACGTCGCGAATTCATCCGCGCCGTTGGAGCTTTGACACTGATAACTGACAACTGACAACTGACAACTGACAATTGACAACTGACAACTGACAACTGACAACTAACAACTGATAACTGATTGCTAACAGCAGAGGGGACCGATATGAAGAGACAAGGAATGACGATAGGGGTGGTGGCGGTGTTCCTGGCGAGCGCCGCCGCGCGAACTGCCGGGACGCTCCATCCGACCGTTACCTTCTCCCTCCCTCCGGGTTATAACCGTGGACGGTCTGTGAAGCCTCGGGGGGGCGATGCCATGATGCAACGCACACTGCTCTTGCTCGGAAGTGTTCTTCTGGCGACGGTGGCGGCAGCCCTGGGGGCCGAGGCGCCCACGGCCCCGGCGGCAGCCCCGGCCCCGCCGGCCGCGCCCGGCATCATCCGCCTCGACCCGCCCGAACTCGGCTTCTTCTCCAAGCAACTCGATTACCACGGCATCCCCATCAAGGCCCACGAGGTGGTGGCCGACGAGGCGAGATAGAATCGAGACAGGCGGCGGATGTTCCGTCGCCGCGCGGGTTGCTGTTGCTCCGGTCGCCCTTCGGGCTCTCTCCGCAACCGTAGCGGGAACGTTACCCATAGCGGCGGGGCGGCGGTTCCACCTTATTCCGGGCCCGCCCCCAAAGGGGTCCAAAGGGAACAGGGACGTGGCGGGCGCATGGGGACAAGCTAAGGAGAGCAGTGCCATGAGAAGATCGTCGGTGATGCGGACGATGCGGTGTGCGGTCCTGGTGGTCGGCTGCGCCCTCGTGGCGGGCACGCCGCAGTCCCTTGCGGGAGCAGCGGAGCCCGACTTCGCCGTCCTTGAGAAGCAGTTCGTCGAGATGCCCATCGAGGCCCGCCGACTGACGGGGCCCCTGTTCTGGCTCCACGGCACCGAGAGCCGCGAACGGCTCGAGATGTACCTCGAGAAGGTTGCCGAGGGACACAACGGCACGTTCACGGCCGAGTCGCGCCCCCACAACGACTGGCTCGGTCCCCGGTGGTACGAGGACCTGGCCATCTGCCTCCAGGCCGCCAAGGAGCACGACCTGACGATGTGGATCTTCGACGAGAAGTGGTGGCCGAGCCAGATGCTCGGCGGCAAGGTGCCACCGGAGTACGGCACAAAGGTCCTCGTGGCGGATGCGGCCCCGGTCGACGGGCCGAAGACCTACGTGGCCGACGGCTTCGGCGGCCCGCGGTTCATAGGGGCGGTCGCCGGCAAGGAGGGCGAGGGCGGCGCCATCGATGGCGATTCGCTTGTGGACCTTGCACGAAACATCAAGGGCGGCACGCTAACTTGGGGCGTCCCCGCCGGCAAGTGGAAGATCATGAAGTTCACGTGGGCGTTTGCGGGGGCCAAGGGGATGCAGAAAAAGTGGATCTCCGTGGACGGCGCCAGCCGGGACTGCGTCGAGTGGTTCCTCAAGACTGTCTATCAGCCGCACTACGACCGCTTCAAGGACGACTTCGGCAAGACCATCAAAGGCTATTTCTACGACGAGCCGGAGACGCAGGGCGACTGGGGCACAGAAGTCATGAAAATGCTGGCCGAGCGCAAGATCGACTGGAAGAAGCCCTTCGTGGCCTGGAAGTTCCGCCTCGCCGGCGACGAACAGGCCGCAGCGAAATATCAATATCAGGACGCCTTCGCCGAGGCCTGGGGCCGCACCCTCTACGGCGGCATGTCCGAGTGGTGCCGCGCGCACAAAGTCATCTCGATGGGCCACTTCATGGAGCACAACTGGGACTACCTGAGCCGCGACCTCTGCGCCGGCAACATGTTCCAACTGATGAAGTACAGCGACATGGGCGGCATAGACTTGGTGTGCCAGCAGTTCTATCCCGGCCAGAAGAAGATGGGCCTCTGGCAGATGGCCAAACTCGGCAGTTCCGTCACGCACATGTACGCGAAGGCCGACGACATCACCATGTGCGAGATGTTCGGCGCGTACGGCCAGGGCATCACGTACCTCCAGATGAAGTGGCTGACGGACCAGATGCAGGTGCGCGGCGTGAACTTCATGATCCCGCATTCGTTCAACCCGAAGTCGCCGTACGACACCGACTGTCCGCCCTACTTCTACAACGGCGGCTGCGAGCCGCGCTATCCGCTGTACCGCGTGTACGCCGATTACACGAGCCGCCTGAGCCTGCTGCTTTCGGGCGGGCGGCAC
>JAPLMM010000079.1 GCA_026387035.1 Planctomycetota bacterium | reverse complement strand
CCCGCGCGGACGAGTTGCTCCGCGTACTCGACCATCTGCTCGAAGTAGTCGGAGGCGTACGTGAGGCGGTCCCACTTCCATCCCAGCCACCGCACGTCCTCGATGATCGAGTGTACGTACTCTTCCTCTTCCTTGGTGGGGTTGGTGTCGTCGAACCGCAGATTGCACCGGCCGCCGAACTCCTCCGCGATGCCGAAGTCGATGGAGATGGCCTTCGCGTGACCGATGTGGAGGTAGCCGTTCGGCTCCGGGGGGAATCGGGTGCGGACTTGGCCGCCCCATTTTTTCTCGGCGACGTCGCGCGCGACGGCCTCGCGGATAAAATCGCTCGGCTTTTCGGCGCTCTTGTCCATCGGTGCGGCCTTTCCGGTTTCATTCCAGGCCCCATAAACTGCCAAAAGCGGGCCCGTTTGTCCAGAGCGCAGGGCAGGAAAATCCTTGGTCGGCCGGACGCGCGAGTTACCGGAAAATCCCAATATTTTCTCCGCCCATACGTTATACTTATCTGGTTGGGCCGCTCTGCGGCCGGAAGGGGGGATCATGTCATGGCGAAACGAGCCGATGCCGAAAGAATTGCCCGCGCGCTTCTCTCGCTGAACCGGAGCACTGCGCCGTCCAAGCCGCCCGCCGACCCGATCACCGCGCCCGGCGACCGGCCGTGCCCCGTCTGCGGCAAGGTGATGATCATGGCCAGCCGCCACGGCGTGCCGGTGGACTTCTGTCCGGGCCACGGCCTGTGGCTGGACCAGGGGAAACTGGACCTTTTGCTTTCCGCGTCGCGGTCGGGCGCCCGCCAGCCGAGCATGACCACCTCCGTCCGCGCGAAGCGCCACTCCTCGCATCCCGACGCGCCCTGGATAAGGCCGTAGTACTAGCCGCGGCACCCGCGACGAAAAAGATTTTCGCTGGATTCCACGCTTTCGCGCCGAAAACCTCTCGCCTCGTCCTGGCTCCAAGGGTATATTGCGGAAGGAGGGAGGTACACGATGAACTTCAGACATGCCGCGTCCTTTGGAAAAAGACAAGAGTTCGTGGCCATAGCAGAACTCCTGAGGCTTGGCTATGACGTTTACTTGACGCTCGTGGACGATCAACAGATCGATTGCATTATTCGCAAGGAAGTCCGCGGAAGGCCACAGTACATTGATATTCAGATCAAGGCACGCTCCATGGACTGCGATCCTCGGGATGCAGGTCGTTTTGCCGCCATGGAGATTAGGAAACCACGGCGCAACTTCTTTTTTGTGTTCTTCTCTGAGAGGGCGGATGCTTATTGGGTCTTGCGTTCAACAGACTTGATTAAAGAAGCCTACAGAAATGCGCGGGGCAAAAATGCTGGCAAGTATTCAATCGTTTTTACGACATACAGTGCAAAGACCAGAAAGGTTATGCCGCGCCCGCGATTCGAGAAGTACCGCGACAGATTTGATCTGCTCAAATTGAAGTAATCCCGCAAATCGCTCCGGCGCAGAGGCTCTAAATATGCCACACGCCATCTTTATCAACAATCAGTGAGCCGAGTTGGATTTTTGTTCCGCAGTGCGGGCATGTTTTGAGCGTAGCCTTCCTTATGTATGCATCGTCGAAGTCGTCCATCGCCAGATTGATTGAAGGTCGCCACCAATCCTTGAATGTCTTGCCACACTTGGGGCACTTGATTGTGATGTCCTCTGGCGGGCTTGTCATGGCACGGTTCCTTTAAGCACCCTTCACGACGCATTCCACACTTGATCCCGCTCCCTGACGGTCGCAGCCTGGTTTATCAATCCGCAATCTTGCCGATGGCTCCATCCACCCGCGCGAGGCATTCCTCCCGCCCCAGGATTTCCATCGTCTCAAAGAGCGGCGTGGAGACCTTCCGGCACGTCACGGCCACGCGGAGGGTCATGAAGAGGTCGGCGGGTTTCCAGCCCAACTCGGCCGCCAGGGCGCGGACCAACTCCTCCAGGGCTTTCGTTTCCCACGCGGGCCCGTCGGCCTCGCCGGCCGCCGAGGCGGGCGCTTCGGCGAGCGCATCGCGCAGGCGCTCCAGGGCGGCGAGGGTCTCGGCGGCGGTGTGAAGCGGCTTCCCCTTTTTCTCCGGGATCAAGTCCTGCGGCTTGTAGGGCAAGCGTTCGGCGAAGAAGGCGGTCGCGTCGGCGAACTCGTTCAAGCGCCGCAGGCGTTCCTGCACAAGTGCGACGATCGCGAGGAATCCCGGCGCGCCGGGACCGTCGAACTTTTCGAGGATCGCCTTCGGCACGAACCCTTCGGCCTTCAACCGCGCGGCAACTTTCTCGAGCGGGAGGCGGCGAATCCATTCGCCGTTCAGCCACTCGAACTTCTCCATGTCGAACACGGGGCCCGTGGTCGTCACGCGCGCGAGGCTAAACTCGGCGAGGAATTCCTCGCGCGAGAAGATTTCCCGCCCGTCCGGCATCGAGTGGCCGAGCATCCCCAGGAAGTTCGTCACCGCCTCCGCGAGGTACCCCTGCTCGCGGTACCAGAGGACGTTGGTGGGGTTCTTGCGCTTGGAGAGTTTCGAGCGATCGGGGTTGCGGATGAGCGGCAGGTGGAAGAACTGCGGCGGCGTCCAGCCGAGCGCTTCGTAGAGCAAGATATGTTTGGGCGTCGAGATGATCCATTCCTCGGCGCGGACGACGTGGGTGATGCGCATCGCGTGGTCGTCGACGACGCTCGCCAGGTGGTAGGTCGGGTAGCCGTCGCTCTTCAGTAGGACCTGGTCGTCGATAGTCTCGTTGCGGACGGTGATGGGGCCGCGGACGCCATCCTCGAACCGCGTCTCACCCTCCAGGGGCACCGCAAGGCGGACGGTCGCCTTTTCACCGGCGGCGAGTTTCTTTTCGACTTCGCCGGGCGCAAGGTCGCGGCAGAGGCGGTCGTAGCCCGTTTCGCCGCCTGCCTTCTGGCGCTCCTTGCGCACCTGGGCGAGGCGCTCAGGCGAGCAGAAGCATCGGTACGCGTGGCCGGAGGCGAGGAGCCGGGCGACCTCGCGGCGATAAATCGCGAGGCGTTCGCTCTGGCGGTACGGGCCGGCGGGGCCGCCCACGTCGGGCCCCTCGTCGTGGTCGAGGCCGAGCCACGCGAGGGCATCGAGGAACATTTGCTCGGCGCCTTCGACGAAGCGCGTGCGGTCGGTGTCCTCGATGCGCACCAGAAACTGTCCGCCGGTCTGGCGTGCGTGGGCCCAGTTGACGAGGGCGACGTAGAGGTTGCCGATGTGCGGCTCGCCGGTCGGGCTGGGGGCGATGCGCGTGCGGACGGGTTTGGGCGTTTCAGTCATGGTCGTGGTCGTGCGTTTTTTGCGCGCCCGCCAAGGCGGGCGGCTAAATGTGTCCGGCGATCATTCCGCTGCGCCGGCCGGGGCCGGGGCGGGCGGCTAAATGTGTCCGCCGCTTATTCCGTCGCGCCGGCCGGGGCCGGGGCAGGCGGCGGCTCGACCGGCGGGGGCATCACGGGGGGCGCCGGGGGCTCGGTCGGCGGCTCCAGGGGCGCCGGCGGCGCGGGCGCCTCAGGCGGCTGGACGGGCGGCGCGGGCATCTCGGGCGGCGCGACGGGCGGTGCCGGGGCTTCCGGCGGTGCGACCGGCGGCACCGGCATCTCGGGCGGCGCGACTGGGGGCGCCGGGGCTTCCGGCGGCACGGCCGGCGGTGCGACCGGCGGCGTCGGCGGTTCCTTCGGTTCTTCCGGCGGGGCGGGGACCTTGATCGGCTCCGCCCATTTCTTGATCTGGTCGCGGATGGGCGGCTGGTCGGGGTTGGATTCCAGGCTCTGGTGCCATTCTTCGAGGGCCTGTTCGCGGAGTCGGTCCTGCTGGGGGGTGCGGAGATAGAAGATCATGTAGATAGCGGCGAGTGAGTTTCGGCACTGCCAGTCCTTCGGGTCGAGTTCCAGGGCGGTCTGCAGCTGTTCGACGGCGGCGCCGTAGCGTTTCTGTTTGCTGTAGGCGTAGGCGAGGCGTTTGCGGATGAGGGGGGTGTTGGGGTCGAGTTCGGCGGCGCGTTTGAATTCTTCGATGGCCTTGTCGAGCCGGCCCTGCCTGAGGTACGCGGTGGCGAGGTTGACGTGGACGGGGGCCTGGTTGGGGTCGAGCGCGATGCTTTTCTGGTAGGCGCTGATGGCGCGGTAGATTTCGCCCTGGGCGTCGTAGATGGCGCCGAGGTTGGACCACGCGAAGCCGTGCGTCGGTTCCAGTTCGACGGCCTTCTCGGTGTGGGTGCGTGCCTTCCCGAGGTCGCCCATGCGGAAGTACACGACGCCGACGTTGACGCGGACGGGGGTGTTGTCGGGGTCGAGGTGGATGGCGGTTTCGTAGGACTTGGCGGCCTCGGTGTCGCGCTGGAGTCCCTGGTAGGCCCGGCCGAGGCGGTAATGGTAGGTGAACTCGTAGGGCATGAGTTGGACGGCCTGCTGGTAGGGGTGGATGGCTTTATCGAGTTCGCCGCGCTCGCGGAAGACGTCGCCGATGCCGGCGTAGGCGACGGCGAGGCCGGAGTCCAGTTCGATGGCGTCCTGGAACTCCTGGATGGCCTCGGTGTACTGGCCGTCGGCGAATGCCAGGTGGCCCAGGCCGTAGTGGCGCAGGGCTTCCTCGCGATTGCAGCCGGCCGCGAGCGCCGTCCCCAGGATCAGCATCAGGCCGAGACGCTTCATGGAGGACCGTCCTTCCAAGACCCTTGAGTTCCACGCGTAAAGGGGGATTCTACACGCCCAGGGCGGCCTGTGTCAAAAACTCCTTGCCACGGCCGTCTGCGTGAAAAAGGGTCCTGGCCTTTTTCGGCGAGCCCCTTTGACAGCGGAGCGGCCGGAGCGTATGATGGCGAGGCCGAACGGAGGACCCGGCGGAAAGGAGCCTCGCAATGGCCGACTGCGCGAATCAGAAAAGAAACGCCAAGGACTGCGCGTGCACCTATGCGTCGTGCGACCGGCGGGGCCTGTGTTGCGAGTGCATCGTGTACCACCGTAGCCGCGGCGAGTTGCCCGGGTGCCTTTTTCCGCCGGAGGCCGAGCGGACGTACGACCGGAGCATCCGCAAGTACATCGAGGTGATGCAGGGCCGCGATTAGGCGGGCAGGATCGTCTTACGGCGAAAGGTTGCCTGGGCAATGACGAATGACGAGAACCGAATGACGAATCAAACGGCAAATCCGAATGACGAGACGGTCTCCATGTCGAGTGGTGGCCGGCTTGCCGTTTCGTCATTGTCGTTTCGGGATTCATTCGTCATTCGGGCTTCGGGTTTCGTCATTCCGCCGCCCGAGAGTGATTGGGTATGGACGCACGGCCGGGCAAGACCGGCCGTGCCACACAGGGGAACTGGGTCGCGGTTTCATGAGTGGGGCGGCGGCGCATGATCGCGATCATCGACAACTACGATTCGTTCACGTACAACCTGGTGCAGCGGATCGGGGAACTGGACGCGGAGGCGGACCTGCGCGTCTTCCGGAACGACAAGGTGACGGTGGAGGAACTCGAGGCCCTGAAGCCGACGCACCTGATCGTGTCGCCGGGACCCTGCACGCCGCGCGAGGGCGGCATCTCGAACGACGCGATTCGCCGGTTCGCCGGCCGGTGCCCGATTCTCGGCGTCTGTCTGGGACACCAGTGCATGGGCTTTGCGTTCGGCGCCGAGATCGTGCGGGCCGACCGGCTGATGCACGGAAAAACAAGTATGATCCATCACGATGGGAGGACGATCTTTGAAGGCATCGCGAATCCGTTCGAAGCGACGCGGTACCACAGCCTCATCATCCGCCCCGGCACGTTGCCGGCGGAGTTCGAAGTCTCGGCCCGCACGGATGAAGATGAGATTATGGGCATCCGCCATCGCCGCTGGCCGATGGAAGGCGTTCAGTTTCACCCCGAGAGTTTTCTGACCGCCGAGGGACCGAATATCCTCAAGAACTTCCTCCGACTTTAGACCCCGCCGCCGGGGCGGACAGGAGGGACGGCGCGGCGGGACGGCGGCTGCGCAACGGGTGGTCTGGAGCGTATAAGAACCGGTGGGTCCGGGGACAGGTTTGGGGAGATAACGGGTGATTCGCTTCAACTGCCGCTGCGGAAAACGAGTCAAGGTTCCGGCGGATGTGGCGGGCAAGCGCGTCCGGTGCCCGTTCTGCGGGCGAACCGTCGAGGCGCCCCGCGCCCGGGAGGATGCGACGCCCGGCCTGGAGGCGCCCGTGGCGGAGGGCGTCTCCGGTTCCGCGGACGAGGCGCCGGAACGAGGCGTTGCCACGGGCCTGGAGGCCCTCGCGCAGGCGGTCCGGGCGAACGGCGGCGCCAAGCCCGCCGACCGAAGCCCCCTCGCCGCCGCACGCCAGAAGGCCAAGAAGCAGGAACTGCCGACCTCCGCCCAGTTGATCAGCCGGCGCGTCGGGGCGACCCCCAACCACAACAAGGCGGTCCTGATCGGCGTCATCGCGGCGGTGGTCCTCTTCGCCCTGGTGATCGGTCTGTCGGCGCTGATGGGCCACTCGTCGGGCGAATCGGAGAAGAAGCCGGCCGACCAGGCCGCGCCGCCGGCCGCCACGGTCCGCCGCGGTCCGCCGGGGGAACTGTTCAAGGACGTTCCCCCCGAGAAATAGCCGAGCGGCCCGGCCGGTTCCGCCGCTCCCGCGACCCCCGCCTCCGGGTGTGGCCGCATTTCGTGGCAAAGGGTCAAGGCTTCCCTCAAAACCACGGTGTGGCACGGCCGGTCTTGCCCGGCCGTGCCTCGGCGCACGGCGGGACCCGCCTTCGCCCTTCGGGCTACGGCGTGGCAAGCAAGGCCCGCCGTG
>JAPLMM010000078.1 GCA_026387035.1 Planctomycetota bacterium | reverse complement strand
CATCCGTCGCAGGCGTGTGAAACGTGGTGGGACTGCAAGAACCCGATGCCGGAACTGGCGGGCCTCCACGCGGTGACCGAGTGGCTGCTCTCGCTGCCCCAGCCCCTGACCACGCCGGAGCAGCGCGCGTTCTGGGCCGCCCTGCGTAAGAAACTGCCCGACCTGCCGACTCGCGAGGTCGACGGCAAGCGCCTGTTCGCCCCCGCCGAGCGGTTCGCCGCAAAAAAGAACAGCGAGAACCCCGAACTCTATTGCGTGTTCCCGTTCCGCTTGGCGGCGTTCAACCGGCCCGACATCGAACTGGGCATTGAGGCCCTCCGGCGCCGATGGGACAAGGGCAACTCCGGCTGGCGCCAGGACGACATCTTCATGGCCTACCTCGGCCTGGCCGACGATGCCCGCCAGTACCTTGTCGGCCGCGCCAGAAACAAGCACCAGGATTCGCGGTTCCCCGCCTTCTGGGGCCCCAACTACGATTGGATCCCCGACCAGACTCACGGCGGCGTATTGATGAAGGCGCTCCAGGCGATGCTTCTCCAGACCGACGGCCGCAAGATCTATCTGCTCCCGGCCTGGCCGAAGGACTGGAACGTGGACTTCAGGCTCCACGCACCGCTGAAGACCACCATCGAGGGCGTCTACCGGGACGGCAAACTCGCCGAACTCAACGTCACGCCGCCCGAGCGGAAGGCGGACATCGTCGTCCTGGAATCGCAATAACAGGCCCCTTGCTGCGCTGGGCCGCCGGCCGGCGCGGCCAAGGCAGGAATGCTTGTCATGAGCAACGATGCACGAGCCAAGACCGAGCGCGTCCTGGCTGCCCTGGAGCACCGCGAGCCCGACCGCGTGCCCGTGGGCGAGTTCTTCTGGACCCACTTCGTCCGCCGCTGCCGCCGGGAACTCGGCGCGGGCGACGACTTCAACCCCTACGCCTACTGGGACCTCGACCTCATCGTCGTCACCCCGAACATGGACCCGCACATCTGTGGCATCGAAGTCCTGGAGGACACGCCCGAACGCAAAGTCGTCAAGACCGGTTTCGGGGCCACCATCGAGCGGCGGGGCACGCTGCCCATGCCGCACTTCCGCGATTTCGAGACCCGTTCGTTCGAGCAGATGGAAGCGCTCGAGTTCGACGATCCGAAGGACCCGCGGCGCTACGTCGAGGCCATCGACGACCAGATCAACGCCGTCGGCGACGAACTGAACCTCGGCCTGCCGCCGTTCGTGGACCGCCTCGCTGCCTGCGCGGGCGACTTCTGCGTCTTCGGCAGCGTGTGCGAGCCCCACGAGATGCTCTGGCGGATCATCGGCACCGAGAACGCCCTCTTCAAGATCGCCGAGGCGCCGGACCGCCTGGCGCGGTTCATCGAGCGCCTGGGCGACTTCCTCGTCGGCATCGTTGAAGGCCAGGTCGCGGCGGCCCGGGGGCAACTCGCCGGCCTGTACGTCTGGGGCGACATCGCTTACGACCACGGCATGTTCTTCTCGCCCCGGTACTGGCGCGACGCCTACAAGCCGCAACTCAAGAAAATCTGCGATGCCGCCCACCGCGCGGGTCTCAAGACCATCTATCACGGCTGCGGCAACGCGAGCGCCGTCTTCGAGGACCTCATCGAGGCGGGCGTCGACGCATACAACCCGCTGGAGGCCAAGGCCGGTCTCGACGTGGTCGATCTGAAGCGCCGCTTCGGCCGACGGTGGGCGTTCAACGGGAACATCGACGTGCGCGTCCTCGCGACGAACGACCGCGCCAAGATCCGCGCCGAGGTGCTCCGCAAACTCAACGCGGCCAAGGGCGGCGGGTACATCATCCAATCCGACCATTCCGTGCCGCACACGGTGGACCCGGCCACGTACGATTACCTCGTCGGACTGGTCCGGGAGCACGGGGCGTACCCGCTGAAACTAGGCGAGTTTGACGAGAACGTCTAACACTGATACGCTGTGTTCTTCAACGCAGAGACCGCCGAGAACGCAGAGAACGGCTGTCAAGAGGTCAAAAGGAACAAGGAGACGGCGTGAAGTTGGGGGTGTGGAACAGCGCCCGGCTCAAGCCAGGGCATGCTGTGTAAGTTCTTGTGAAAGAATATCTTATCTCTGCGCCCTCTGCGCCCTCTGCGCTCTCTGCGTTGAGATAGCGTTGTAGTACTAAGCACCAGTAGGAAACCAAATCATGAAGCGATTCGGATGGGTCGCAAAAGTCAGACCGGAGCAGTATGAGGCGTACAAGCGCCTGCACGCGGACGTCTGGCCGGACGTGCTGAAGATGATCAAAGCGTGCAACCTGCGGAATTACTCCATCTTCCACAAGGACGGCTACCTGTTCACGTATGTGGAATACACGGGCAAGGACTTCGAGGCGGACGCCGCGAGGATGGCCGACGACGAGACCACGCAGAAGTGGTGGTCGGTGGTCGTTCCGATGCTGGAAGCGGTGGACCAGGAGACGGTTGCCGCGGGCGTCTGGGCGGACATGGAGAAAATTTTCCACCTGGACTGATTGCTTCCTTCCGGCAGCCGCACGGGAAGGGGGCATAACCTGAGGCGGCGGGGGATTCGCGGAGCACCGTATGAACTCGCGCGAACGAGTGCTGACGACGTTTGCCCACGAGGAGCCCGACCGGGTTCCGATGTGGTGCGGCGCGTCGGCGGAGTTCTGGGCGAAGGCGAAGGCCCATCTCGGCCTGGACGACGAGGCGCTTCGCGAGCGATTCCACGACGACTTTCGGCGCGTCTTCGCCCGCTACGCCGGGCCGGACTTCACGCTCCGCGAGGGCGCAACGTGCCGGACGGTTTTCGGCGTCGAGCGGCACGG
Organism: Planctomycetota bacterium; assembly: GCA_026387035.1. Taxonomy (NCBI): domain Bacteria; kingdom Pseudomonadati; phylum Planctomycetota; species Planctomycetota bacterium. Next base: position 1,133 of record JAPLMM010000078.1, on the reverse strand, counting down.
CATGGGCTACGGCCAGCCGATGAGCCATCCGCTGGCCGGGGCAACGCTCGACCAGGTGCACGCGTACGCCTGGCCCGATCCGGCCTGGATGGACGTCTCCGAGATCCGTGCCGAGGCCGAGGCCTACGGCGGGCAATACGCGATTCTCGGCGGCGACTGGTCGCCGTTCTTCCACGACGCGATCGACCTCTTGGGCATGGAGGGGCTGTACCTGCAGATGTATGACGATCCGGCGGTGGTCGACGCGGTCATGGGCCGCCTCGTGGACTACTACTTCGAGGTCAGTCGGCGGATCTTCGAGGCGGCCGGCGGGGCGATCGACATCTTCTTCGTGTGCAACGACTTCGGGAGCCAGCGCGGGCCGCTGTTGAGCCCCGCCCAGTTTGAGCGGTTCAGTCTGCCGCACTTGGCGCGCCTGATCGACCTGGGGCACAGCCACGGGCTGAAAGTCATGCTGCACTGCTGCGGGGGCATCGAGCCCCTGATGCAGGCGATGATCCGCGCCGGACTGGACGCCCTCCACGCCATCCAGCCTTCCTGTACGGGGATGGACCTGGCGACGCTGAAGCGGGAGTACGGCGACGCGATGGTGTTCAACGGCGGGATTGATTCCCACCACGTGCTCATCCAGGGCACGCCGGAGACGGTGCGGCGGCGGACACGGGAGGTGTTGGACATCCTGGCCCCGGGCGGGGGTTACATCGCAGGGGCCAGCCACGATTCGATCCTCGAGGAAACCCCCGTCGAGAACATCCTCGCGATGTTCGATACCGTGATGGCGTACAGGACGGGATCGTGAAGAACGCCGGGGCGACCGCCGCGGGCGATGCCCCAACGGGTTGGCACGCCGGCGCACGCGAAGGGAAGGTCAGGCCATGAGCCGAACCCTGTCCAGCAAGGAACGGATGCTCTGTGCCCTCGCGCGGGGCAAGCCCGACCGGCTTCCCGTCTCCGTCCACCAGTGGCAAGCGTATCACCTGGACGAGTTTCTCGGCGGCGCGAGCGCCCTGGAATCATTCGAGATCTTCGGCATGGACGCGCAGATCCAGTACTTCCAGGAAATGGGCCAGTTCGGGTTGGTGGGCGCCGATTTCACGAAGTGTTCGACGGCGGAGTGGGTGGACGAGGTCAAG
>JAPLMM010000077.1 GCA_026387035.1 Planctomycetota bacterium | reverse complement strand
CGGTCGAGGGGGCGCTCGGGATCGCGCGGCGGCCCGGTCTCGACGAGCCCCAGTTCGCCGTCCGCGAGGAGGATCAGGGTGGGGTTGGCGTATCGTTTGGCGCCGAGTTGTTCGGCGACCCAGAGGAGATGGTCGCGTGCGCCGATTGTTGCGCCGCAGACCTCGCAGAGGACGAGTTCTTTTTCGACGGATTCGACGCAGGCAGAGCGGTCGAAGGTGGCGAGGTCGTATTCGGTGGAGAGGCGGACGCCTTTTTCGGTGGTGCAGTTGAGTTCGCATTGTCCGCAGAAGATGCAGGCGCCGTAATTGAGGTCGAGGCGTCGCATGGGGGGGTGGGCGGCGGGGTCGTCGGTGACGAGGATGCACTGGCTTGGGCAGACCTCGGCACAGGCGCAGCATCCGATGCAATCGTCCTCGTAGAACTTCGGTTTGCCGCGGAAGGCGGCGGGCGGCTCGTAAGGCTCGGCGGGGAACTTCGTGGTGGCCGGGCCGCGAAGGAGGGCCTTGATGGCTTCGCCGAGTTCGCGCAACTTGGGTTTTTTCATGTGTCAGACTCCCGGAGTCTCGTCCGGCTCGCTGCATTCGGCGGGCGGGCGTTCGGGGTGAATGTCCTCGCCGTAGCGGTCGATGACGCTCTTTTCCCAGAGGCGTACGCCGGAGCGGTAGGCGCCGCGGGCGATGGCGTGTGCGGCGACGGGACTGGTGAGGAGGAGGAAGACGGCGCAGAGGACGGCCTTGGCGCCCATGGCGGTGATGCCGGCAGACCCGCCCCAGGCGCCGACGAGGACGCCGAGGAGGATCATGCAGGTGCCGAGGGTGACACACTTGGTGGCGGCCTGGAGGCGGTTATAGACGTCGGGGAGGCGCACCAGGCCTATGGTGCCGAAGAGGTTGAAGGCCAGGCCGATGCCGATGATCCATTGGGCGGCGAGTTCATTCATCGTAGTAACGGCCCTCCAGGTATTTCGCCATCGCGATCGTTCCGATGAAGGACAGGAGGGCCCAGGCGATGGCGATGTTCATGTAGAAGTCCTGCCCGGTCCATAGGGCCATCACGCAGCAGAAGCCGACGATGAGGGTTCCGAGGATGTCGATGGCAACGGTGCGGTCGGGGGCGGTGGGTCCTCGGCTGATGCGGTAGAGGCAGAGGAAGGAGGCGAGGGTGAGCGCCGCCATCGCGACCATGAGAAACTCGAACGGCAAGAGGGAGGTCATTCGAAGATCCTCCTGATGAGCCTTTCGAAGGGTTTGACGATTTCGGCGGTGTGCTCGGCCTCCGTCTCGCCGCAGACGTTGATCCAGTGGATGTAGAGGTCCTGTCCGACGATGTCGACGGAGAGGGTTCCGGGTGTGAGGGTGATGGAGTTGGCGAGGATGGTCTTGGCCATTTCGCTCTTGAGGTCGGTCCTAACGCGGACGATGCCGGGGCGGATGGGCATGTCGGGATGGAGGACGCGGTAGGCGACGTCGAGATTCGCCTTGAGGCAATAGTAGAGGAAGTAGGGGATGTAGAGGAGGAGCCAGAACCATCGGACGGGGTTCAGGCCCTTCTCGGGGTTTTCGGGATAAATCTGCGCCAGAAGCGTGGAGACGAGGAGGGCGAAGAAGACGCCGGCAGCGACGTCGGGCAACACGAGCGACCAGGTCAGGAGGAGCCACAGGGCGAACGTGAAGAGGAAACAGAGGAGTTGTTTCATGGGACCCTCCCGGCGGCGTCGAGTGCGACGGTCGAAGGTTCAGCATCGGAGGCAGGCGGCAGGGGCACGGCAGCCTTGAGGACGGCAACGGCCGGGTTCACGAGGCGCTCTCGGACGGGCGGAAGGAGGAGCAGTGCGCTCGCCAGACAGAGCACCGCGAGGAAGACGGAGGCGAAGCACATGGCGAAGGGGACCTCGCGGGCGCGTGCGGTCGCCTCGGACGGTTCACCGCCGAGCACGGCGCGCTGGACCTTGGCGTAGTAAACGAGGGTGACGACGGCGACGGCGACGGCGAGGACAGCGGGCAGATAGAAGGCCCAATGGCCGCCGACAGCCATCTGCACCAGGACGATAATGATGATGAGTTTGGACCAGAACCCTCCGAAGGGCGGTACGCCGCTGATGGCGAGGGCGCCCGCGCGGAGGCTCCAGGCGGTGACGGGCATCCGCCGACCGAGGCCGCCGAGTTCGGCGAGGAGGCGCGTGCCGGTGGCCTGCTCGACGGAGCCGCTGCAAAGAAACAGGAGGCTCTTGAAGACGGCGTGGTTGGCCATGTGGAACAGGCCGCCGAAGAGCGCAAGTCCGGCGACGGGGATAAGGGCGGGGTGCGCCGGGGCCCAGGCGAGGGCGACGACGCCCGCGCCGATCGCCAGGACGACGTAGCCGACCTGGCTGATGGAGGAATAGGCGAGGAGGCGCTTGAGGTCGACTTGGCCGATGGCCAGAAGCGCGCCGAGGACCATGGAGAGCGTGCCGAGGACCACCAGGATGATGCCGAAGACCTCGGCTCCGGCGAAGACGGAGAAGACGAGGCGGCAAAGACAATAAACGCCGCAGGCCTTGATGAGGAGTCCGGAGAGCATGGCGGAAATCGGCGCGGGGGCGGAGGGGTGCGCGTCGGGGAGCCAGGCGTGGAACGGGACCAAGGCGGCCTTGAGGGCGAAGCCCATGAGGAGAAAAGCGGCGGCAAGGTAAACGGGGACCGTGAGACCTCCACTGGCGCGAAGGGCCTCGGCGATCTTGGCGAGGTTGAGGTGGCCGGTGACGTTGTAGACGATGGCGATGGCCACCAGGATGAAGGTGCTGGCGATGGACCCGAGGACGAGGTACTTGAAGGCGGCTTCGAGTTCGTCGGCCTCGGTGCCGAAGGCGACGAGGGCGTAACTGGCGATGCCGGCGACCTCGAGGAAGACGAAGAGGTTAAACAGGTCGCCCGCGAGGACAACGCCGTTCATCCCCGCGAGCAGGAGCATGAAGAGGCCGTAGAAGAGGCCCGGATTGGTGTAATGGGTCATATAGTCCATGCTGAATACGAGGACGAGCAGGCTGATGAGGGCGACGAGAAGGACAACGAGTTTCGAGAGGCCGTCGGCGACGAGGCTGACGCCGATGGGGAAGTCCCAGGCGCCCATCCAGTAGGGCGGCGTCTGGGCGTCGGGAAGGAGGACGAGGCGGACGGCGAGGACAAGGACGCCGGCGACCATGAGAATCGGGAGAACGGCACTGGCGCGGCCGGGACCGAAGAACCGGCCGAGAACGGGCATGAGAAAGCCGCCGGCGAGCGGGATGGCGACGAAGAGCGGCAGGAGATTTTCCAAGGCGTTACCCTCTCAGATTTCGCATGCGTCCCGTGTCGAAAGTTCCGTACCGGTCGTAGAGGCGAATGGCGATGGCGACGACCAGGGCGGTGACGCTCAGGCCGATGACGATGCTCGTGAGGATGAGGGCCTGGGGCAAGGGGTCGACGGCGCGAGCGGCGATGTCGGCCGGCGTAAGGTCGGGCGTCAGGATCGGCGCCATCGGCGCCCCGCCGCCGACGACGCGATAGCCGACCAGGACCAGCAACAGATTCACGGCATAGTCCATAATGAGCAGGCCGACGATGACCTTGATGACGTTGCGTTTGGCGACGAGGGCATAAATGCCCACGACGAGGAGGAGGAAGGCCAGGAGATAGGGGAGCATGTGCAGGGTCATCGCTGAGCCTCCGAATCAAGGCGTCCCGCGTCGGGGACCATGAGCCGCTGCTCGCCGCGACGCCGAAAGAGCGCGAGGGCCAGGAAGACGCCGAACAGCCCGGCCCCGACCTTCACGCCGATCGCAAGGTTCGAGATGGGGATGGTTCCGGCGCTCAGGAGGTTGCCCGGCGTGCCGAGCAAATCCGGGAAGTTGGCGAAGAACGCGCCGGCGTTCGGGGCGAGGTATCCGAACAATGCCACGCCGAGAAAGGCGAGCGCCCCCGCGGCGTCGCTGGCGCGCACGACCTCGTGCGAGATGACCTCGCGGCTGAACCGTTCGCCGAACGCCAACACCACCAGGACGAGGGCCCCGGCGACGATGACGCCGCCGGCAAATCCGCCGCCCGGCGTCACGTGGCCATAGAGAACGATGTACGCGCCGAAGAGGGCGATGAAGCCCGCGACGAGGCGCGTCGTATTTTTAACGATCAGGCTCATCCCGCGCATGCGAGTGCCTCCCAATGCGGCGAAGAACGGCGTAGGCGCCGAGGATGGAGACGAAGATGACCGTCGCCTCGCCGAGCGTGTCGTAGCCGCGATAATCCAGGACGATGCCCATGACGTAGTTGGCGGCGTGGGTCCGCTTCAGGCCTTCCTGGAGATACGCGCCGCCGATGCTTTGGGGAATGGTTTCCGGCCTGTCGGCCCCCTCGATCCCGGCGCGCCGGGGACTCGGGGCAGGCTCGGCGCCGGCGGGCGCCCCCGCGGGAGCCATTGCGGCAGCCGGGCCGATTTCATTCAGGAGCGGGTTGCCGAACGGCCGCATCTGGAGCCCCGCCCCGCCCGACGCACCGAGGGCCCAGAAGACCACGGCCACCAGGATGCCGAGCACCAGGAGCACGGAGCCGACGGCGAGGGTGGAGCGGCTGGTGGCGTGGGTTTCGTCGCGCCGGGTGATGACGACGCGCACGAGGACCACGAGCACCAGGATTTCGACGACGACCTGGGTGATGGCGAGGTCCGGGGCGCCGAGCAGGAGAAAGACGACGCTGAGGGCGAAGCCGACGGCCCCGACCGAGATCACGCTCGACAGAAGGCCCCGCGTCTCGATCGCCACCAGCGACCCGACGACCATAAAGCCGATCAGCACCAGGAGCAGGATCAGCAACGGATCCATCGCACGTGCTCCCTTCCGGTCCGTTTTTCTTTCCAACCTTCCCGCGCCGCCGCAGGAAGAGCGATCACCGATTCAACGCCAGCACCAGCACAAGCACCATGAGGCCGACGAGCACCCAACTGGTGTAAGCAGCCAGGACGCCCGTGTGCCAGGCGCGCAAGCGTTCGACGAGCGTGTGGCCGTAGTGTCCGCTGAGGCGATAGACGTCGAAGACGCCGGCCGACGCGTCGCCGAAGAGTCCGCGAAGCCCCGGGAGACGCCGGATGGTCTCGTAAAAGTGGGTTCCCGAGACGTGCCACTGAGCGTCGCTCGAGGCGTCCTCGCCGCCGACGAAGGTGGAGACGATGCGGACCTTCATTCCCCGGCTGAGGACGTAGAACCCGAGGCCGACGGCGACGCCGATGAGGATGAGGCCGGTCGCAAGCGTCGGATCCCAGAGGCCCATGAACGGCCGAGCGGGATCGAGGCGAAGTTCGATGGCCGACCCCGCCACGCCGACGGCCGAAGTCCCGATGCCGACGGACGCAGCCGCCGGGAGGATGAGCCGCTCGACCGCCCACCCGCCGAAAACGCCCAGGCCGACGCAGGCGAGCGCCAGCACAACCATCGGGACGGCCATGGCGAAACTCTCGCGGGGCCGGTCGTCGGCCGGCACCGCCGAGCCGCGCGTCCCGAGAAAAACCGAGTGCAGAACCTTGACGAAGGAGGCGAGCGTCAGGGCCGACCCGAACACCGCTGCCACCAGACAGGCTGTTCCGAGCGGCGTGTTCAACCCCAGGGCTGCCTGGTACACGAGCCACTTCGAGACGAAGCCGTTCAGCGGCGGAACGCCGGAAATGGCGAGGGCCGCGACAATCGAACAGACGAACGTCACGGGGAGCACGCGCGCCAGGCCGCCGAGGCGGTCCAGGTCCGTCGTGCCGGCGACGCGTTCGGCTGCGCCGGCGCCCAAAAAGAGGGCGCATTTGTAGAGGCTGTTGTTGAGCATGTGGAAGAGGCCGCCGGCGAAGGCGATGGCGGCGATGGCCATGGCAGCCGGCGGAACGGGCGCACCGCTCAGGCGCGACGGCGCGAGCGCCGCCGCCGCTATCCCCATCCCCAGCACCATGTAGCCGACCTGGCTGACGGCATGGAACGCGAGCAGCCGGCGCAGGTTGTGCTGGATCATCGCCATGAAGACCGCGCAGAGGATCGTCGCAGCCCCGATGACCATGAGGACCGTTGCCAGGGCCGGGCCGATGGCGAACGTCTCGAACGTTAGGCGCGCGAGCAGGTAGATGCCGAGGAGTTTGTCGAGCGCGGCCGGGAGGAACGCAAACGCGGGAATAGGCGCGGCGTCGCTGGCCGACGGAATCCAAGTGTGAAGCGGCATGGCGCCGGCCTTGGCGAGGGCGGCGGCGACCATCAGGAGATACGCGACGACCGTGAGCGGCGCGTCGGCCGCGACGTGCGTCCCGCCGATGGCGAGGGCGGGCGTCAACCGGCCGGCGCCGAGCAGCAGCACGACGCCCAGGAGGAGACACGCGTCGGCGAAGCCGAGCACGGCGAAGGTCTTCATGGCGCCCGTGCGGGATTCGGGGCCGCCCATGCCGATGAGCAGGTACAGGAGGACCGTGGCGATCTCCCAGGCGACGAGGAGAACGATGAAGGTGTCGGCCAGCGCCGCGGCCATGACCGCCGCAAGGCCCCAAAGGAGGTAGGCGAAGAAGACGGGCTCGCGGGCGTGTCCGGCCATCGCGCGCATGCTGTAGAAGACGACCAGGAGCGCGATGCCCGCCGCCGCCAGGACGATGAGCGACGAAAGACCGTCCGCGCGGAACGCCGCCGACAGGTTCACGACACCGAGGTCGATGCTCTGCGCCGCGGCCGCGGGGGCCGGCGGCACGCGCCAGAGGTTCACGGCGAGAACGAACGTCCAGGCGCAGGCGACGGCGGCGACGATCTTGGCGACGGTCGCAAGGACGCCGAGCGCCCCGGCCGACCGCCGCGCGGCCCAGCCGAAAAGAATCCACAGGGCCCAGATACCGGCGCCGGCCGCGAGCGGAATTCCCAGCAGCCAAGCATACGCTTCCATGCGTGCTCCCTACGTAGTACTTTTAAAACCCGTCACGCACCGTTTGCAAGCAAACGGTGGCACCCGTTTATTGGGTCAAAGCCCTAATCCCGGGTGCCACGGATTGCTCGCAATCCGTGCCCCCCTACGCCTCTCGCCTCAGTTGCCGCGTGCGTTCCTGGCTCATTCGGATAAGGTCGTTCATCCCCCAGAGCGGTTTCCCGCTCGTGGCATCGTAGGCCCGCGCCATGCGCTCGGTGCACGAGTAGCACGGGTCGACCGCCGCGAGGACAAGTGTCACGTCGGCGATGTGCTGACCGATGCAACTGGAGCGGAAGGACGGGATGTTGACGTAACTCGGGGCGCGGATCTTGTGGCGGACGGGCCCGGGGCCGCCGTCGCTCCGGACGTAATGGAACGTCTCGCCGCGCGGCGCCTCGTAATGGCCGCACCCTTCGCCGCGCGGAATCTCGTCGACGCGCGTCTGGATCGGCCCCTCGGGAATCTGGTCGAGGCACTGCTCGATGATCTTGCAGGACTCGAAGCACTCGAGGCATCGGACGACGGCCTTGGCGAAGACGTCGCCCGATTCCTGGACGATGACGTTCCACTCGACGCGGTCGTACGTGCCGAGCGGATCGTCGCGCCGCACGTCGATAGGGACGCCGCTCCCGCGGGCCGTCGGCCCCGTGACGCCCCAGCGAATCGCGTCCTCCTTCGAGAGAACTCCCACGTTCTTCAGCCGCGCGTGCAGCACCGGATCGTCGAGGACCGCCTTGGTGAGCATCTCGGTGGGCTTCTTGATGGAGTCCACGGCCTTGCGGATGGCGGGGTACAGGTCCGCCGGAATGTCGCGCCGCACGCCGCCGATCGTGTTGTTCGCGTAGTGGATGCGGCTGCCGGTCGTGAGTTCCAGGATGTCCATGATCGGCTCGCGGTACTTCCACGCCCACATCCAGACGGTGTTGTAGCCGAGGAAATGGCCGGCCAGGCCGAGCCACAAAAGGTGGCTGTGGAGCCGCTCGAGTTCCGCAACGATGGTCCGCAGGTACTCGGCGCGCGGCGGGGCCTCGATGCCGCAAATGTTTTCGACGGCACGGACGTAGGCCCAGGGATGGCTCGCCGAACAGATGCCGCAGACGCGCTCCACCAGGAACGGCACCTGGTCCCACGTCATGCGGGTCGAGAGTTCCTCGACGCCCCGATGGTTGAACCCGAGCCGCACGTCCATGTCGACGACCGTCTCGCCCTCGCAGTAGAGTTGGAAGAACTCGGCCTCTTCCTGGAGGGGATGGAACGGCCCGACGTTGATAAGCATCTGGCCGGGCTTCAGCGGCTTCTCCGGCCGATAGGTCGGGTGCTTTTCCTTTTTGACCGGCGCGCCGGCCCACTCGTTCGTTTCGCGCCGGCCCAAGGCGTCCACCTTCGGGACCTTGAACCCTCGGCGAAGCGGATGGACGCCCTCGGGCCAGTTGTCCGCCAGGATGAGTCGGCGCATGTCCGGATGGCCCAGGAACTCCGCACCCAGGAGGTCGTGCATCTCGCGTTCGATCCAGTCGGCCGCGGGCAGGTCCTGGCCGACCGAATCAATCGCCATCGCCGGCCGGGCCGCCAGGGCCTTCACCGTCACGACATACGTGTCGGCATCGAGGCACCAGTGGTAGAGGATGTCCAGCCCATCGCGGACGTCGATGCCGGTGAC
>JAPLMM010000076.1 GCA_026387035.1 Planctomycetota bacterium | reverse complement strand
CCCGTCATCGAGAAGACCGCCGCCGGCTACAAGGTGAAGGTCGGCAGCGTCGCGCATCCGATGAAGCCGGAGCATTACATCGAGTGGATCGAACTCGTGGCCGACGGGGCCGCGTATCGGCAATTCCTCGAGCCCGGCGGCCCCTCGACCATGCTCGGGACCGCCCTGAGCCAGTCGAAGGGCGGCGCGCCGGAAGCCGTCTTCAACCTCTCCGCCAAGGAGGTTTCCGCGCGGGAGTACTGCAACCTGCACGGTCTCTGGAAGTCGTAGGCGGGAAGGCCGGCCGTCGGCTCCGGCCGCCTAGAACGACAGCACGCAGTGCCAGATGTACATGTAGGCGAGGCCGTCCACGTCCTGCCACACGCGCCGGACGAGTTCCTGGTCGCCCGTCATGGGGGGGAACTCCTTTTCCTTCTCCTCCCACGGGACGCAGACGCCGGGGGGACGCTTGTTCGGCATTTCGGGTTGCTTGAGCATGTTCAGCGCTCCTTTGTTTGAAAGGGACGCGCCGCGCAAGCGCGGCGGCTAAATGTTCGGCACGCGCCGCACCTTTCCGCGTTCAGTACACGCCGTACTCGCGAGTAAAGTCGGTCATGGCCTTCACGTTCTCAACCTTGGCGTCGTTCTGGACAATGGCGCTCGAGTCCATGATGTAGCCGCCGTCGCGTGCCACGCCGTCGATGATCTTCTTGCAGCACTCGCGCACCTCGTGTGGCTTGCCGAAGGAGAGCAACCCGTTCGGCACGCCGCCGCTGATGCAGAACTTATGCCCCAGGATGCGGTGGACCTCGAAGATGTCGTCGCGGTCGCAGTGGAAGACAATGCTCCCCTCCGGCAGTTCGGCAAAGCGTGCGAGGTGCGGCCCCCATTTGCCCTCGGCGTAGAAGAGCACCTGGTTCCCGTGTTTCCAGACTTCCTGAAGCATGGGCTTCAGGGTGGGCCAGTGGATGTTCTCAAAATGCTCGCGCGTGATGAAGGGCGTGCAGGTCCGGTGCATCCAGAACCCCAGAGGCAGGTTCTTCGTGGGGTCGGCGCTGGTGACCGCCAGGTGCGTCAGGTGCGGCGCCAGGGCCTCGCAGGCCGCCCGCACCTTCTTCGGGCGCTCCATGAGGTCCCAGCACAGGTTGATGTAGCCGCGCAACTTATCGGCCAGGATGTCGAGCGGCGACTTGAACATGCCCGCGATGGCCGAAACCGTCCCCGACTCCTGCCGCAGCCGCGCCACCTGCGTGCCGAACGCCATGAAGTACTGGAGCATGGCCATCCCGCCCTTCAGGAACGAGAGGTTGTTGCGGAAAGTGTTGGGCTCGCCGGGGGCCCGCACGTCGGTCGAGACGCGCGGCAGCCAGACGTTGAAGAGGAAGCCCGTCGGGTCGGCGATGAGGGCGTCGTACTCGTCAACCTTCATGAAGGCGTCTTCCTCCGACGGCTCCTTGTACTGAAAGCCCGTATTGACCGAGAGGTCGACGCCCGGCACAGCGTAGTATTTCAGGCCGATGGCCTGCGTCAGGCCCGACCACCCATAGACCATGTTGGGCACGACGGCGTCCCAGTCGAAATCGGCGGCGCACTTGCGGGTGGCCGCAAACGCCATTTCGTAGTCCTGCGTGACCTGCTGGCAGGTGTAGCCGGCGTAGGTGGCCACGAACTCGGCCACAAAGGGCCGGATGGGCACCCGGTCGGGCTTCTCGTTCCGCATCGCCGTGACGTATCGCTTGAGGCGTTCGGCGTAGAGTTTTTCCATGTCCTTGGCCATCGTGCGCTCTCCTCTCGGGCCGACGACCCGCTTGGCCTGAAGCGTAATGTAGGATGCCGGCGGGCGGACTGCAAGGCGATTCGCCCGCACGCGGTCATGCGTCAGTCCTGGATAGGGTGGCACGGCCACCCGATGGTGGGTGACCGTGTGCGCCGCCGACCTTGCACGGTCACGCAAGCGCCGCGTGGCCGTGCCACCCGCTGCAAACACAGGCGCCGCGGCCGAGGCACAATTTCTGGAATACGTGCTTGACACAACGGCTCCGAGGGCGGAATGTTGCACCCTAAGATTAAGTTTGGATGTTCCACGCCGGATGCGTTGCCCGGCTTGCAGAGCATCCGAGACCCCAAAAGGGCCTGAACGGTTACTACGAACGGAGGCAGAAGCCATGATCGAATCGCGCGAATCATCTTCCGAAAAGCGGACCTCGCGGAGGAACTTCCTCAGGGCGTCGGCGACGGCGGTCGGCGGCGCAGCGGTCGGCGCGCTGACGCTCGACCGCGTGGCCCATGCCGCCGCCGGCGACGTCATCAAGATCGGCATCATCGGCGGCGGCCACCGCGGCAACTTCATCGGCGACCGGATGAAGAAGCACGGGGGATACAAGATCCACGCCGTGGCGGACTACTTCCCCGAGGTGTCGGACAAACTTGGCGAGAAGTACGGCGTAGACAAGGCGCGCCGCTTCTCGGGCCTCTCGGGTTACAAGAAGGTGCTCGAGAGCGGCGTCGAGGCGCTGGCGATCCTGGACGTGCCCTGCTTCTACCACGAGCAGGCGAAGGCCGCCGTGGATGCCGGCTGCCACGTATATATCGCCAAACCGGTGGCCGTGGACGTGCCCGGCACGCTGGCCATCGGCACGGCTGCCGCGGAGGCAACCCGTAAAAACCGCTGCTTCCTCGTGGACTACCAGCTCCCGCTCGACCCGGCCAACGATGAGGTGATCGGCCGTGTCCGTCAGGGAGGCCTCGGGCCGCTGGCGCACATCCTCTCGTTCGGCAAGACGAACGCGTGGGCTGATCCGCCGAAAGGCCCAACGATCGAGAGCCGGCTCCAGCACGTAATCTGGCTGTCGGACATCGCGCTGAGCGGCGACACGATTGTGTCGTACGACATCCACATCATTGACGGCCTGATGGCGCTGCTGGGAAAGCGGGCCGTCAGCGCCAGCGGCGCGTCGCGCATCTGCCGTCCTGAACCGCACGGCGACCGCGTTGACGCGTGCGGCGTGGTGTTCGAACTCGACGACGGAACGCTCTGGACGCACGTGACTCAATCGCTGAACAACAATGCAGATTTCAGCGATATGTCCGCCAGTGTCTTCGGCCTGTCGGCCACTGCCCATCTCGGTTACGGCGGCAAGGTGTATGTCCGCGGCGGCGAGAAGCATTTCGTCGGCGATGTCAGCGGCAGCATCTACAACGATGGCGCAGAACGCAACGTCGCCGATTTCCACCGCAACATCACCGAGGGCCGCTTCGAGAACACAACCGCGAAACGCGCGGTGGACGGCCATCTGACCGCTATCCTCGGCCGCGAAGCCGCCGCGAGGCGGCGCTATCTGACGATGGACGAACTCCTCAAGGAAAATAAACGCCTGGAAGTGGACCTCGCGGGCCTGAAGGCGTAACGCACCCGGCAACCGGCTGCCCCTGGCAACATCCGGTAAGGCGAGGCCATGACCAGCAACGGGCCGAGCGATACCGCCGCAACGCCGCAACTCGCGCGGGCCGTGCTGCTGCGCGTCGCCGAGGTGCTCCTGCTCGCGGCGGCGCACTTGCGGGTGGCGGCGATCGGGCGGACTGCAAGGCGATTCGACCGCACGCGGTCATGCGTCAGTCATGGATAGGGTGGCACGGCCGAGGCACAAAAGAGCCTTGACTTCTGGCCCGCCGCGGGTATCCTCGGGCGGCGTGATGGCGCCATCTCAACGAAAGGATCGAGCCATGGCCGAATCGAAAACGGGCGGGATGGGCAGGCGTGGGTTTCTGAAGGCGGCGGCAGGGGCGGCGGCCACCGCGGGACTCCTCATCGTGAAGCCGGGCGCCGTCCGCGGCCTGGAGGCCAACTCGAAGGTCGAGATCGGCGTCATCGGTTGCGGCGGACGCGGACGATGGATCGCCAACCTGTTTGCCCAGAACGGCAACTACCAGATCGTGGCCGTCCACGACTACTTCCCCGACCGGGCCGACGGAGCCGGCAACGACCACAATGTCGCCCCCGAGCGCCGGCACACGGGCCTGGGGTCGTACAAGGACCTTCTGGCCGGTAAGGTCGATGCCGTCGCCATCATCAGCCCGCCGTACTTCCACCCGGAGCAGGCGGCCGCGGCCGTCGAGGCGGGTAAACACGTCTACCTGGCCAAGCCCATCGCGGTCGATGCGCCGGGCTGCAACCTCATCGGCGCCTCGGGCAAGAAGGCCGCCGAGAAGAAGCGGGTCTTCCTCGTGGACTTCCAGACGCGGGTCGACCCGTTCTACATGGAGGCGCTGAAGCGGGTGCACGAGGGGGCGATCGGCAGGTTCGCCTTCGGCGAGGCCAGTTACCACTGCGAGCGGTTCGGGGCCAAGGGTGAGGACAAAACCCCCGAGGGCCGCCTCCGCAACTGGGGCTTCGACAAGGCCCTCTCGGGCGACATCATCACCGAACAGAACATCCACACCCTCGACGTGATGAACTGGATCCTGCAGGTCCCGCCGCTGCGGGCCTGGGGCAAGGGCGGCCGGAAGGTCCGCGTCGACGTGGGCGACAGCTGGGACCACTTCGTCCTCGTCTTCGAGTACCCCGACGACGTAGCCGTGTCGTTCAGTTCGCGGCAGTTCGCCGGGCATGGTTCGCAGCCCGACGGCATCCGGAA
>JAPLMM010000075.1 GCA_026387035.1 Planctomycetota bacterium | reverse complement strand
ACCGCCGCAAGACGCCTTTCAATACGTTTTTGCGAACGGCGCCGACCACGCCCTGGCGGGCATGTTCGACTTCGAGATCGCCGAGGATGTCGGCATCGCGAAAAAGGTCTTGAACAATCTCAAGAGAAGCCGCCCGTGGCGCAGTTGACCGGCCCGGCCCGAGCGCCCTTCGCCGGGTGAGACCATGAACAGGCAGACCGCTAGCCGGGTCCTGGCCGCCGGCCTGGTACTCGTGACCGTGTGCACGGCGCGCTCGGGCGATTCGCCCCGCGACAAATTCCAGCGCCGCGCCGCCGCGATCGTCCCCTCCAATTCGGAGTTGATTAACAGACCGCAATAGTTATGCTATGGGAACGATCGGCCCGCGCGGGGGACGCGGGCCCAGTTGAGAAACACGGAACCACGATGTCGCGGACCTACGCGCGAGTCTGTCTTCGCCGCGTCCTGCCGCTGGCGGTCGCCGCGGCCGCGGTCGTCGCCCTGGCCGGGTGCCGATCCAACGCCCGCGCCCTCGATGCGGCCGGTAGCGAAGTCTGCAACGCCTATGCCCGCCACGCCGCCGCACTCGAAGAGGCCCCCCTGGCCCGCACGGCCGGCCGATTTGAAACCCTCCCCCGCGCCGAACCTGCTGCCACGGCGGGCAAGCCCGCCGGCGAACCAGGCTCCCCATCCCCCTCGCCCGGCGGACCTGAGGGCTTCCTGGCGCCGCTGGAGCGCTCGGGCGAGGGCGCGGCGGTGACCCTCGAGGCCTGCCTGCGCCGGGCGCTCGTCAATAACCTGAAGATCCAGATCGCCCGGTTCGCCCCCGCGATCGCCCGGACGGCCATCGTCGAGGCCGAAGCCCTCTTCGACCCCTCGTGGTTCCTCAACAACGCCCTCAGCCGGCTCCGCCAGGACACCGGCACGTTCCTCGCCGGCGCCGGAACCCTCTCCTCCAAACAGTGGGACTTCCAGTCCGGCGCCCGTACCCTTCTGCCGACCGGCGCGTCGGTCGCCCTCTCCCAGGGCTGGACGATGCTGAACTCGAACAGCACGTTTTACGACCCCAATCCGCGCTACGCGACCGACATCGGCCTCTCGGTCGCCCAGCCGCTCCTGCGCGGCGCCGGCCAGGAGATCGCCAAAGGCCCCATTGTCCTGGCGAACCTCGACCACCAGATCAGCCTCGCCGACTTCAAGCGTCAACTCATGGACACCCTTCTGGAGGTCGAGCAGACCTACTGGAACCTCGTCGTGGCCCAGGAACGCGTGGATGCGCTCGACGAGTCTCTCTCGGCCGCCGAGGAGAACCTCCGCATCGTCCGCCTGCGGTTCCAGGAGGGCAAGGACAAACGCCTCATCGTCAGCCTCGCCGAAAGCGCCGTCACCAGCCGCCAGACCGACTTGATCGTGGCACGCCTCCAGCGCGCCCGCACCAGCGACCACCTGAAGCGCCTCATCAACGATCCCGCGCTCCCCCTCGAAGAGCCGACCCTTCTGGCGGCCTCCGAGCAACCCCTCGCCAATCCCGTCCCCACCACGCGCGCCGTGCTCCAGCGCGCCATGCTCGCCGCCATGAAGTACCGCCCCGAAATCCAGCAAGCCGACGTGCGGCTCCAGCAGATGGGTCTCATGGAACGCGTTGCGCGCAACCAGCGGCTCCCGCGCCTCGACCTCCAGGGGGCCTATGGCTTCACGGGGCTCGACTCCAAGACCTGGCGGGCCATGAAGGAACAGTTCGGCACGGAGTTCTACGACTGGACGGTCGGCGTGGAACTCGAGGTGCCGCTCGGCAACCGCTCCCGCATCGCCGCCTACGAGCGGGCACAACTCGAACGGACCCAGGCCCTCGTCGAACGCGAGGACGTCCGCCAGCAACTCCTCCTCGAGGTCAGCAACGCCGTCCGCGACCTCGCCGCCGCCGAGGAAGCCATCGCCTCAACCCGCGCCGCACGCCTCGCCGCCGAGCAGACACTCCACGACCAGCAAGCCAACCTCGGCGCCGGCGCCGCTCTCCAGAAGGACCTCCTCGACACCCAGCGCGACCTCGCCGACGCCAAGGTCCGCGAGATCCAGGCCATGGCCGGTTACATGATGAGCCTGGCCCAACTCGAACGCGCCAAGGGCACGCTCCTCGAATACAACAACATCCGCATCCTCGATGAGGACGCCCCGCCCCCATAATGCCGTGCCGTTCGCCGTTCACTCCGCACTCTGCACTCCGCACTCCGCACTAATTCCCCGCCCCCTCACTCGATCGCGTGCGCCTCCTTCCACCGCAGACCCAAACTCACGATCCGCTGAATCAGTTCCGCGTACGACACGCCCCCATGCTCCGCCGACGCCGCAAAATCCTCCCCGCGCGCCAACTGCGGGTTCGCGTTCGCTTCCACAAGGTACGCCCGCCCGTCCGCCCCCAACCGATAGTCCAGCCGCGCGTACCCGCTCAGCCCCAGAACCCGATAAATGCGCCGGCTCAGCCGCGCAAGACGCGACGCGAACCCTTCCGGCAAATCCTTCGCCGGTCGCGTCTTCACACCCAGTCGCTTCTGGTATCCCCGATGCCATTTCACCCGCGCCGTCGCCACCAGCGGCACGCCCTCCGGCTGATTCGCAATCGTCAGTTCCCACGCCGGCAACACCTCCAGACGATAATTTCCGATCACGCCCACGTACAATTCCCGGCCCGCGATGAACTCCTCCACGATCGCATCGCTCTCGAACCGCTCGTGCACGAACTTCACCCGCTCGACCAAACTCGCGTCGTCCTCCACCACCGATTGCCGGCTGATCCCCGCCGACGAATCCTCCAGCAGCGGTTTGACGATCAGCGGAAACTCCAGACCCTTCGGCCGATGCACCGCCCGCCCCGGCCGGCACACCATAAACCGCGGCACCGCAATCCGGTGGTACGCCAGCAACTTCTTCGTCAGCGCCTTGTCGCGCGACACCACCAGCCCCAGCGGGTTGCAACCCGTGTACGCCAGGTCGATCAACTCAAGGAACGACACCATGTTGTGGTCGTACGCGATCACCCCGTACACGTCTTCCAGCAGGTTGAACGCAACGTGCGGTCGCCACTCGCGATGCACCGCCTCGATCGCCTCCAGGTTCCGCACCACACCCAGCACGCGCACCTCGTGACCCAGGCCCCGAAGCGCGACCTCGATGTCCCGCTCCATCCTCCACGGCTCGTCCGTGTAATCCGCGCCCGCGTAGTCCGCCGGCGGCACGAGCGACTCATCCGTCAAGATCACCACCCGCAGCCGCTTCACAGCGACTCCCGCCTCCTCCCTCCCGCGCGCCGCGCCCCGCATGCATGTGTGGCACGGCCGGTCTTGTCCGGCCGTGCGCCGCGCGCCATTAACGCCCGACCGCGCACCCCAAAGCCCGCGGATGAATCCCGATGAAGTCGGGATGAATCCGCGGGACCATCCTTCCCCGCGTGCCGTTAACGCCCGCAGATGAGCCCCGGCGCGCCGGGGCGAATTTCACCCGTCGTGGCGGGCTGCGGGATGCCGTCCTCGGACTTGAAAATGTGGCGCGCCTGGCAGGACTCGAACCTGCAACCTACGGCTTAGAAGGCCGTTGCTCTTTCCGCTTGAGCTACAGGCGCACCCGCTGTCCTATCGTCCCGCCTCTTCCACTGCGATTAATATATCCGGTTAGCGCGCTTCACGTCAACCACTGCGCGCCGTTCGCCGCCTGCCCGCCGCGCGCCGCCCACATTTAGCCGCCGCGCTTGCGCGGCGCTCGCCTTTCGCCCCCCGCGCCTGTTTCGCCGCCCACATTTAGCCGCCGCGCTTGCTTGCCACGCCGAAACCCCGGCGCGCCGGGGGCGACGGCGGTTTTGCAATCCGCAATCCCATCCGCCGCAAATCGCTGTATAATGAACCCCGCGAAAGGTCTCCCTGATGCCCGAACCTGTGTTCGACCTCGCCGTCGTCGGCGCCGGACCCGCCGGCCTCCTGGCCGCCATCGCCGCCGCCGAATCCCGGCGCGCCCCTGGCACGGGTACGGCTCGTGCCGTGGCCGGCGGGGTCGTCCTCCTCGAACAACTCCCGCGCCCGGGCGTCAAACTCCTCGCCACCGGCGGCGGTCGATGCAACCTCACCAGCACCCTCCCCCCCGACGAGTTCCCCGCGAGATTCGGACGCCACGGACGCTTCATCCTGCCCGCACTCGCCGCCTTCGGCCCCGACGCCCTTCGCCGATTCCTCCATTTCCTCGGCGTCCCCACCGCCGCCCCCGACGGGCTCCACGTCTTTCCCGTCTCCGACTCCGCCGCAGATGTCCAGCGCGCCCTCGTCCGCCGCGCCCGCGAACTCGGCGTCCGCCTACGCCTCGCCGCCACCGCCCGCGCCCTCTGGATCGAAGGCGACGCCCTCCGCGGCCTCGAAACCTCCCGCGGTCGCGTCGCCGCAAACGCCGTCATCCTCGCCACCGGCGGCAAAGGCTACCCCGACCTGGGCGCCACCGGCTCCGGCTACGCCCTCGCACGCCAGGCCGGACATACCATCGTCGAACCCACCCCCGCCCTCGTCCCCCTCGTCACGCGCGAAACCTGGCCGCGCGAAATCGCCGGACTCGCTCTCTCCCCCGCTCGCGCCCGCATCGACATCCCCGGACGCCCGCGCGCCGGCATCACCGGCGACATCCTCTTCACCCACACCGGCCTTTCCGGCCCGGCCGTCCTGGACCTGTCGGGCGACGTCGCCGTCCTCCTCAGCGACCGCGCCGAGGTGCCCCTGCGCCTCAACCTCGCCCCGCGCACCACGCGCGCCGAATGGCTCGCACGCCTCGACTCCTGGCCCCTCTCCGAGGGACGAAAGACCCTCCGCACACTCCTCGCCGCCCACTTCCCGCGCGCCCTCGCCGACCTCCTCTGCCGACTCGCCGGCCTCGACCCCGCCACGCGACCGCCTCAGGTTTCCCGGCCGGCTCGCCGCGCCCTCGCCGACCTCCTCACCGCGCTGCCCCTCACGGTCACGGCCACCGAAGGCTGGGACCGCGCGATGGTGACGCGCGGCGGCGTGGCCTTGAAAGAGGTGGACCCGCAGACCCTGGCCAGCCGACGGCTCCCCGGCCTCGCCTTCGCCGGCGAAATCCTCGACCTCGACGCTCCCTCCGGAGGCTTCAACCTCCAGTGGGCCTTCTCCTCCGGCCGCCTCGCCGGCTCATCCTGACCCGTTTTCCGTTCACTTCCTCTGCGGTTAAAAGACGGCTGGACACGGCGACGTCCCTTCGCAAGGGGCACTGCCGCGCAAAGCAAGGGGCAGCCACGGGGGCCGCCCCTGCAAGGACAATCGTACCGGCGAGCGTGTCACCCCCCGCGCCGTCCTCCGCCTCCGCCGGTCCTACCGCCGCCCCAACCGCCACCCCAACCGCCGCCCCAACCGCCGCCCTGGTAGTCGCGGTTCTCCACCGGGGGCGGAACGAAGGCCTGGGCGAGTTCCGTGTATTCCGCCTGGCGCTGAGCGCTCTCACCGGACAGTTTGGCGGCATCCGCCGAACCGCTCAGGCCGTTCAACTTCCCCGCCGTGGCCTGAAAACTGCCCTCGGTCTTCGCCAGGTCCGTGCAGAGGGCCTGGCAACTCTCCATGTTCTTTCGCTGGCTGAGAGTCAGGGCGTTCCTCTTGATGGCCGCCTGGAACCCCGCCAGTTTCGCGTTCAGCGCCGTCAAAATCTGCTGGCCGAGGTCCGCCAGTTGCTTGCCCGCGGCGCCGGCCACGGCCTTCTCCGGATCGGCCGAAAGGCTGTTCGAGAGGACCCTGGCCTGGCGCAACTCCTCGGCCAGGGCCGCAAAGGCCGCCTGGGCCTCTTGCGGCGTGCGGGCCTTCCTGATGGTGGCCACGCGGGCCTTGAGTTTCTCAGCCCGGATGGGGGCCAGGCACGCCAGGGCCCGGGCCAGGTAGGCATCATCGGCCAGGTTGGCGGCTGCGGGCTGGCCGGTGGACGGGGCCGGGGCAACCGTTCCTGCGGCGGCCTCGGCGTTTGCGGCAGCCGCTTCCAGCGGCGGATAGACGCCCGTCGGAGAGGCCAGGAGAACCTCGCCGGTGGCGGCGGCCTTGACCTGGTCGTCCGACCCCTTTTCGTAACGTTCGGCCAACTTCGTGTAGGCCCCGGCCGCCACCTTCCAGTCGCCCTTCTTGCGGAGCGACTCGGCAATCAGGCGCGCGGCCCCGGTCTTCACCGTTTCATCCTTGGCGGTTCGCAGGAGCACACGGGCGGGCTCCGCGACCTCGTCGAACTTTCCGGCCGCAAACAGGGCCTCGACCTCGGCCAGTTTGGCGCGGTCGTCCGCCGCAACAACGCCGGCCGTGTTCTTGCCGGCTGCCTCGAACGGATCCTCCGCCGCGGCAAACCCTGCCGCCAACGCCAGAACCGCGATGAAAATAATCGCTGCCGCTTTCATGGCCTTTCCCCTTCCTCGTGTTTGCACAGACACCCTTCCGAAAACGCCAGAGATGCTATAGGCTTAACGAGCAGAACCCCGTGCGAATTGCAGAAAATTCCGGGTTCTCTCACCCGGCGCCCCGCCTGTCGAAGCGCAGCGGAGACCCGCCTTCTTGTCCGCCGTAGCCTCGGCGAAGGCGGAAGCCCCGCCCCGGCGGGCGGAGGAGGGCCGCAATTTTACCCGCCGTAGCCCTGAGTCTGTCGAAGGGCCGGAGGCGGGCCGCAATTTTACCCGCCGTAGCCCTGCGTAGCCTTGGCGAAGCAGGGGCAGAGGCGGGCCGAAATCCGCAATCGTTCCCCCCACCTCAAGCCCACGCCGCTCTGTGCGATCTGTCATCCCGATTCCCGGCGCGCCGAAACGGA
The DNA here is from genome assembly GCA_026387035.1 of Planctomycetota bacterium. Classification (NCBI taxonomy): domain Bacteria; kingdom Pseudomonadati; phylum Planctomycetota; species Planctomycetota bacterium. The sequence goes on along the minus strand of JAPLMM010000075.1, from coordinate 13,383 downwards.
GTCGAACGGGTCTCGCCTCGATGCCTTGCTTCTCTTTCCGCTTTCCGGGCTCCGGTTTCCGGGTTCTCTGTTCTGCTTTCTGCCTTCTGCATTCTGCCTTGCCTCTTGCACTCCGCAACCTGCCCGCCATAGCCCGACCTGTCCGTTAACGGCCGCAACCAACACAGAGACCAGGACAAGGGAGAATGTTTTTTCACAAGAAAACGGCGTATGTCGATATGCTTTGCTGACTTTAGAATCTCTCCTAATGCGTTCTCATCACACGACTCATCCGCGATACAAAATGATACCGTCCTGAGTTCGCCGCAAAGGCCGCTTTATTCCCCTTGATGCCCCGGAAGTGAACCAACCGTGAATCTGTCGCCGCCTCTGCCTCCCTACGGACTCCCCTCCCTCGGCTGCAAAGTCCCGCGCGCGTTGAATGCATCGCACCATCGTCGCATGCACCTCCTCACCCAGGTGCGCGTTTCAAGAGTTCTTGCTGCGCTTTCTCAAACTCCACCACCGACTCCGGCGTCACATCAATGAACCCGGTGTCGATCTTGTCGGGAGCCTGGTAGATGCCGAGGGCGGCGTCGTTCGCGATGCTGGAAGTAAAGGCATAGCCCTGATGGTTGATGTCGAACAGAACCTGGAGAGCGAGAGGGCCGAATATATTCCTCTTCTGTCCCGAGACGTACTGCGCGCTGCCGTCTTTCAAGAACTCGATGTGGGTCGGGGTCAGGTCGTTGATGACCACCTTGATAACGCCCGCCTTGCCCACGCTCTTGACGGCCGGACAGATTCCTCCGCCCGAACTGCCGTCAAAACCGGCAATCCCCACGATGTCCGGATGCTTCTGGATAAGGGCGTTTGCCGACGCTTCCGCCGCATCGATCATGCCCTTGTCGTCCGCAACATCGAGCACTTCCACGTCGGGGGCGATCTTCGCCATGTGCGTCTTGAACATCTCCATGGCCGCCGTGATATGGGGCTGGGAGATATTTCCCAGGCGTCCCACTTTCCCCTTCCGGTTGACCAGGGGAGCCATCGCATCCGCGAGGCGGACGCCCAACTGCGGCCAGTTGGTGCCAATATAGGTGATCCTCTTACTCGTCGGAAGGTCGGCATCCCAGAGGACCACAGGAATGCCCTGGTCCATGGCCCTGTCAATCAGGTCAACGATCGCCGGGTCGAGCCCGTTGATGGCAAGACCGGCAGGCTTTTGGGCAATGGCCTGTTCGAGCGCTTCAATATAGAGCTCCAGGTTGTTGTCGGGAGGACCCACCATCAGGGTCTTAACGCCGAGCGCCTCGCCTTTTCGCTTAAAGTAGTACAGGTCCGGCTTGAGCACCGGATGGGCCGAGTACATGGTGGCCATGATGTAGAGTTCATCGCTATGATCCGCCGCGGCCCCAGCGGTTTCGGCCGTCTTTTCCGTGTCGCACCCCGTACACAGCAGGAGACCGGACGCCAGCAGAAACACCGAAACGGAAAGGCATCTGTTCATCTCATTCCTCTCCTTTCGTTCACCGCGTTGACCTGACACTACAGCGCCACTTTGCGCGGCGGGTCTCCGCACCCGCCGCGCCACGGGCCAAGAAAGTTATTTCTTGCGCGGTGGGTGCGGAGACCCACCGCGCAAACGGGTCAAGTGGCACTGTTGTACTAACCGGGCGGCGCCGAGGGCGTTTTCCTTCTGAAGATCTTCCGGAAGTAGCCCTCTCCCATCACCACGTCGGTGTAGACGGCGAGAATCAGGATCGCTCCTTCCACGATCCTCTGCCAGTATGCCGAGACCCCGCCGATGACCATGATGTTAAAGACCAGCGCCATGAAAAGGGCGCCCACCACACCGCCCAGGATCGTTCCCTTGCCGCCCTTGATGCTCGCCCCGCCGATGACGACTCCCGCGATGACCTGCATCTCCATTCCCATCCCCGCCTGCCCGGTCGACGAGCCCAGACGGGCGCAGTGGAGGATTCCGGCAAGTCCGGCAAGCAGGCTCATGATCACAAATCCGCTGAACCAAACCCTGTCCACGTCGATTCCGCATAACCTGGCCGCTTCCTTGTTCCCGCCGACAAAGTAGAACTTGCGAAAGAACTTCAGGTACCGGAACATCAAGACAAACGCGATTGCCGTGACAACGAAGAACCATATCGGAAGCCGAAGTCCCAGGAAGTCGGACTGTCCGAGCATCTTGAAGGATAGCGGCAAACCGCTGACTCCAACGCCCCCGACGATGATCGCCAGTCCCCTGAGAATCCCCATCGTGCCCAGGGTGGCGATCAAAGGGTTGATCCGCATTTTTGTCACCAGGAACCCGTTCATCGCGCCGCAGACAGCGCACGTGGCAAGGGAGGCCGCGATGGCAAGCGGCCACGGAAGGTTGAGAGTCTTGATGAAGAAGGCCACCATGATCATGCCGATGGCGTAGACCGAGCCGACCGAAAGATCGAAGACGCCGCTTATCAGAAGCATCATCATTCCAAGTGAAATGAAGCCGGTGGAGACGAAACTTATCAGCACGGCCTTGGCGTTGCTGGCATTGGCGAATCGCGTGCCGAGGGTCAGGGTCGCAACGAGCGAGATGGCTGCGGTGATCACTAAAAGATGGAGACTCCTTGATCCTGCGAGAGTTCGGGTGAACCGTCGCCAATCCGGCGACTTCCTGCCGGCGATGGAACTCCCCGCGTCGCTCACGATGCCGCCCCGTCACGGTCCAGGCCCGATGCCCATGCCACGATATCTTCCTCGCCGATGCCGTCCCGGTCCACGATCCGCATCATGCTTCCTTCGTGCATGACCAGGATGCGGTCGCCCAGGGAGAGGGTCTCGAGCATATCGGAGCTGATCATGATGATGGAGATCCCCTCCCGGGTCAACCGATTCAGCAGGGTGTATATCTCCTCCTTGGCCCCCACGTCGACGCCTTTGGTCGGCTCATCGACGATGAGGATCCGGGGCCTGTACGAGATCCAGCGAGAGAGACAGACCTTCTGCTGGTTGCCGCCGCTCAACGTCTGGACCTTCTGGTCGATGCCCGAACACCGGATGTTGAAGTTCTCCACGTTCCGAAGCGCCATCCTCTCGATGCGCCTTCTCGAAGACAAAGGGCCGGGCGTCAGGCTGTCGATGTTGTTGGACTCCATGTTCTCGGCGATGCCCATTTCCAGGAAGAGCCCCAACTTCTTCCTGTCCTCGGTCACGTAGCCGATGCCGGCTTTCATGGCTTCCCACGGCGATCGAATCCTGCGTGTCCGCCCGTCGATGGCCACGGTGCCGCCGTCTATCGGAAGCGCGCCGAAAAGGGAGAGCGCCAACTCCGTGCGTCCGGCCCCCGTCAACCCGGCAAGGGCGAGGAACTCCCCTTCGCGGAGGGCAAAGGAGATATCCCGAAAATGCGTTCCCGATAGACCGTTCACTTCCAGGACCACCTTCTCTTTGGCCTGGCTCCTATAGTGGAAGTCGATGAGTTCGCGTCCCACCATGCGTTCGCAGATATCTCTCTCCGTGACATCGCCGACCTCGTAGGTGCCGACCAACGCGCCGTCCTTCAGGATCGTCACCCGGTCGGAAATCTCCTTGATCTCCTTGATGCGATGGGATATGTAGATGATGCTCTTGCCTTGCTCTCTCAACTTCGCGATCACCCCGAAGAGCTGCTCGGTTTCCTCAACGGTAATCGCAGCCGTGGGTTCGTCCAGTATGAGTATCTTGAAGTCTTTGGCGAGGGCGCGGGCGATTTCGATCCGCTTCTGCGTGGTGGTGGACAGCGAGCCGGCGCGGACGTGGAGGTCCACATCGATGTGGAGCGCTTTCAGGAGAGCGGCTCCCTCCTGGTCCATGCGCTTCCAACTGACCTGGCCCAGCGTCCCCAGCGGCGGTTCCCCGCTGAAAAGGTTCTCGCACACCGTGACGTTCGGAAGGAGGCTGCTCTCCTGGAAGACGATGCGGATCCCCGCCTTTTCCGCCGCACGCCGGCTCTCCAGTTCCTGCTCCACGCCCTCGACGCAGACGACCCCTTCATCCCTCTCGCAGGCGCCGGCGAGGATTAGCATCAAGGTGCTCTTGCCCGCCCCATTCTCGCCGACCAGCGCGTGCACTTCGCCCGGCTTCAGGTCGAAATCCACCCGGTCGAGCGCCTTCACGCCGGGGAACGTTTTGCTGATGCCTCTTACGGTCAACAGCGCGGGGATGGCGTCTTTCATGCGACTACCACGTCCTTACCTTTTCGAGGACGTCCTGCTGATCTTTCGGCTCGGCGGGCACCCAGAGCATGATACCCGCGGGGTCCACCTTGGCCATGAATTTCTCGATTTCCTCCGGTTCCAGGTCGACGATGACGCTCTTGCCGGCCTGCCGGATCTTCTCAATCAGCGGCACCCACTGCAGGATCGGCTTGTCCCGGCCGTATCCTTGCGCCCATTGCACGGCCGCCAGGTTCGGCAGCGTCAGAATCGCGTCCACGTGCCTCGCCACGCCGGGGCCGTCCATGTGAAACACGTTGTGCCGGAACAACTCCGCCTCCCGGCGAAGGACGGGCAGGCAGAACTCCTCGAAGTGCTCCGCCGAAATGTTCGTCGCAAAATCGCAGGCCAGCACGTTGAAGGTTTCAAAACTGGGCAGGTTCATCCAGGTCACCGACAGCTGCCCGTGGGCCTTGAGCGCCGCGTCGAAGTGGCGATACACCTGGGGATATTCGGCGAACGCCGCGTCTATCAGCCGTTGGATCCGCTCGGGTTGTGTCATCAGGTCGAGGCACATTCGCTCCATGCCGCGCAGGCCCATCGTGCAGTCGATGCCGGCATACATATCGGTATATCCAACCATGAACTCTCCTTCGGCCGCTTCCAGCGCCCGGCGCGTCAGGGCCTCCACCGCGAGGAAATACTTGTTTTCCCATTGGACCCGAAGGTCGGGCAGATGCTCCAGGTCGTCCACGCAAGGGTGCGTCCAGGCCGTGACGTCGTCGAACACGGCCTCCTGGCCCAGGAACAGGTTGTACACCACGGCGCTGAGGTTCGGCCAGAAGACGGGAAACGTCTCGCCCAGGAATTGGGTTCCGCCCAGGGATGCGACGAAGGCCTTGACCTGGAACTCCACGTCGAGCCAGCGCTCCTCCGGCGTCTTCCACGGGCCGTCCACCGTGCGGCGCCGTTCGTATTCGACGTTGTGGTGGTGGAACCGCACCGGCGGCCGGTCGAGGACCCGTTGCTCGTACCAGGCATAAATCCGCGCCATGCACTCGTCGAAGTCGGGCTTGCACCGGAAGTCACGCGAGGGAAGGGTTGGCACACTCATCGCTTCGCCCCTTCTCGTCCCGGTCGCGTGGGTCCGAAGGCAGATAGAGCGGTCGCCTGTCGCCGGAATCGGCGGCCGGTCACTGCATCGCCGAGTAATCCGTCGCCTTCAGGTAGATCGCCTCCGGCCTTTCCCGCAGGATCCGCCCCTCCTTTTCCGATTCCTGGGCGACCTGCTTCCACTCGGGGTCCCCGACAAAGGCCTGCCAGGACGCCTTGGCGGCTTCGCGGCTTTCGTGCCGCAGAAGGTAAATCAGCGTGTCCTTCGAATCCGGCTCGTCCGCCGGGTGCCAGTAGGCGACCGAACGTATCCCGTGCCGGTTGAAGAGGCTAATCGTGTGGTCCCGGAAACGCGCGTCCAGGTTCTTGAGTTTTCCTTCGTTGGTTCGGTAAATCCGAAGTTCGAAGACGGCATCGGCGCTTTTGTTGCCGCTTTTCTCGTCGGGAGAATACGCCGGCGAGTAGTCGGTCGCGTTCAGGAACACCGATTCCGGCGCCTTGGCCAGGATCCGCCCGTCCTTTTCCGATTCCTCCGCCACTCGCTTCCACTCGGGGTCCGCCAGAAAAGCCTGCCACGACGCCTTCGCGGCCTCGCGGCTCTTGTGTTTGAGCACGTAAATCAGCGTGTTCTTTGACTTCGGCTCGTCCGTCGGCACCCAGTAGCCGACCGACTCCATGCCGTGCTTCTGGAACAGGCGCACCGTGTGGTCCCGGAAGCGCGCGTTCAGGGCGTCCAACCGGCCTTCCTGGGTCGTGTAGGTCCGCAGTTCATAGACTTCCGCGGAGGCGATCGCCGGAGCCGCCGCCAGCCACGCCAGCAAGGCCAGCGCGGAAAAACGAAACACTTCGCAACGAATCATCATGTGTCGCTCCTTTGGCTAACCCGGCAAACCAAGGCCCCTTGCCGCCGAGGCGCCTTTCGCGCCTTGCGAAGGAGGTCCGCGGCATTATAGCGGGCGATCCCGGGGGAAACAATGCCCGATTCCGGACCCGAAGGGGAGCGGATGGCTAGCCCCGACCGCAAGGGAGGGGTGAAGCCGGAAGGAGAGCGGTTGGCTAGCCCCGACCGCAAGGGAGGGGGCGAAGCCGGAAGGGGAGCGGGTGGCTAGCCCCGACCGCAAGGCCGGGGAACCCGTGACCCCCAAAAACTTTTTCCTAAGCCCCGTAGGGGCGGACTGTGCTCTAGCCACGGGCGCGAGAACTTTTTGCATCGTCAACCACGGGGAAAATGGGGGAAAATGGGGACATGCTACTTTTTCAGGGGAATTTCCGGGGACGCGCTTCAACGGCAGGCTTGTCGCCACAGGCGGCTCGACGGGGCGAGAGGCTTGAGGCTTGAGGTCAGGCCGAAGGCCTGAAACAAAAAAGCCCAGGCCAGCGGCCTGGGTCCGCGAGAGCAAGCAAAGCATAATTCTTTTTTCATCACCAAGCCCTGAAGGGGCGCAACAAAAGCGCGAGGTTGTTTCGCCCCTACAGGGCTCAGACCCCTTCCCCCGTCCCCGCCACCTGGGGCGGCGCCCCAGGCTGGATTGTCTCAGGCCTTCGGCCTGTCGGCCCGGCGCGCCGGGACGAAGCCGGGTTCCCCAATCCTCCCTTTGCGTCCTTGGCGTCCTTTGCGGTTAAGGCCGGCGCGCAATTCCCGTGCCAAACACGTCGAAAAAAAGTTATTAACATAAAGGTATGCACATGACATGGATGGAAAAAGTGCGAAAAAGGGCACAAAAACCGGTAAAAACCGGTCAAAAACGTGCAAAAAGGGGGTCAAAAACGGCAAAAAACCGCTAGCCCATCTTACCAATAGCACCCCGTCCGCCGAAAAAAACCCCCGGACGCTAGCGCCAGGGCCGGTGGGTTCCCAAAAATCGCCCAAAAATACCCCCCAAAACTCCCTCTAAAAAGTTATCCACAATCGCCGGTTGGCGTAAGTCGAACGCCGGCGATTGGAAACGTGACCGCGACCTTCCGGTCGCGGCTCGAACGGCGGCGGGCGTTAGTGCGGTTCCGGAAGGCGCAGCGTCTGTCCGACGTAGAGGGTGGCGTTGAGGGAGGGAAGGACATCCCGGTTCGCTTCGTAGATCTTGCGGTACATCGCCGCATCGCCGTAGAAACGGCGGGCGATGCCGATGAGCGTGTCGTTCTTCTGCACGACGTAAACCTTGGTTTGCGACGGCGTCGGCGCGACCTTGGCTTCTTGCGGTTTCGGTTTCTCGGGCAGGACGAGGCGATCGCCGATCTTCAGGGCCAGGACGTTGACGCCCGGATTGGCCGCCTCGATCAGCCGCGCGTACGACGTATCCCCGTAGCGCTCGCGCGCGATCTCGTAAAGGGTATCCCCAGGCTGAATGACGTGAACCCGTCCGGCGTCCTCATCTTGAGGCAGCCAGCGCGCATTGACGACCGTGCCTTCCACACCTTCGGGCTTCAGGGTCGGTCCCGGCGGGTCGGCGCCGACAACCGGATGCTGCGTCTGGAGGGCGATGACCGTGCCTTCGTCCTGGGCACTGGACTCGAGATCGTGGGCCGGCGGCCGGCCGGTCGCGCCCTGGCCGACGGATTCAGGATGCCCGTTGGCCGGGTTGCGGTTTTCCTGGGCCAGGCGGTTGCGCCATCGCTCATAGGCCGCCAGGGGATCCTGAAGGACGCGCGAGCCGCCGTCCGAGGTCTCGACGCGCGGGCGTGTCTGGCGGTCGCTTCGCAGACCGTCCCGTCGGCCGGCGAGGCAGAGGACGACGACGCCAACGGCTACGAGGGAAAGCAGCAGGATCGCCTTGGTCACAAGGCGCATCAGTCACCTCTGAGATTCAACCAGAGCCGCGGTTATCCTTCTCCCGCCGAGTCTATCGGTGATTCCGGGGGAAGGACATCACTTTTTCCGTGGCTGTTGTCGCGCGGTTCCCCAGACCAACCGGTAAAGCGCGTACGAGGCGGGAAGCGTCGTCAAGGCCCTGACGGCGGCGGGCCCCGCCCAGCCCGTCCTCTCCGGCGCAAAGAGCATCAGGAGGCAGAAGACCACCATGGCGGGCACCATCAGCAACCCCACCACCGCCAGGGCCGTGGCCAGTCCGGGGGCCTTTTCCTTCAGACCCCAGGGACGCTCGTAGGCGAACGCCCACAAGGCCCACGTGGCCAGCACGATCCAGGCTATCTGGACGCCGGCCAACACCCAGCCGACCCACGTTCCGAAGGACTGCCACACGACCGCGTAGTACCCCAGCACGAGGAATCCCAGCACCGGGAACGCCCACACATAGACCCGGAACAAGTACCCCCGCAGGACGAGGAGCGGCGAGGCAATGGCCACCGAGGAGTACGTCCCGATGACGATGCCGAGCGTCAGGACGAAACTGAAGCCGTGGACCGTCGAGGCGGTCCCGCCGAGGACGTAGAGCACGGCCACGGTGACGATCGTGGTGGCGCTGGTCCAGATCGTGCGCGAGAGTGTCTGGTTGATGCTGCGGTTCACCACGTCCACGGACAACTCGCCGAACTTGCCCCGGTTCTCGCGGATGCGGTCGAAGACGACAACGGTGTCGTTCACCGAGTAGCCAATGAGGGTCAGGAACGCCCCGACCATGGGCAGATTGATGCGCATGTCGGTGATGAGGAGCGGGTTGCCCGTCCACCACGCCGCCACAGCCGCCGTGCACGCCACCGCGCCCAAGGTGATAAAGACGTCATGGACGAGGGCGACAACAGCCGCCACGCCATATCCCGCCTTGGCGAACCGGAACCACATGTACAGGATGATCGCCAGCAGCGAGAAGACGATGGCGATGACGGCTTTGTTCCAAGCCTCTGCGGCCATCGTGGGCTCGAAACTGGTCGTGGAGGCAAAGGCCTCCTCCGCCCCAAGCGACGACCGCACCACGTCCGTCCAGAAGGCCGGGGCCGGCATGTTTCCGCGCGACCCTTTGAAATCCTCCGCGATCCACACTTCGCAGGAATCGTACTCACCAGTTCTCTCGGCCGCTCGAACCCCATCCACGCGGTACAGCGTGTTCGTGAGGTTGGGGTACCGGTCGCGCAGGAAGACGTCAATCCGCCTGCGGACCTCCTGAAGCGTCCTCGGCGGCGCCAGCGTGACCGCCAGCCGGATCTTCCCGAAGTACTGCCGGTACGCCGGCGGAATAAAGCGGACGCCCGCCGTCTGGGGACTCTCGGGCCCCGGCGTCACGCCGGCCGCGGTCGCCTTCGTCTCCAGTAGCCGCGCGCGAATCAGGTCCTCGGTAATCTCCGAAGCCCTTGCCTCCGCCTCGCCCGTCCGAGATTCGGGCCTTAACTCCGCAAAGGCATCCGAGAGCGAGGCCTTGACCGACGCCTCATTGGCCGCCGCCCCAGCGCTCGTCGCCACGCTGATCAGAAAGCGGTTCAGCCGCGGAGAGGCTTCCGCCCCTTCCTCGTGCCGAATCGCGGACTGCTCGTACTGGAGTTCCTGAACGGTCGCCCCGGGACCCAGCGCCGCCGTCACGCGCCGCCGAACCTCTTCGATTCCGACCTCGCTTTGTCCCTTGGGCACGCGAAGGGCCAATTCCACCTGCGTGCCGCCCGTGAACTCGATGTCGTATTTATCGGCCCCGCGATTGTAGAAGGCAATCGCCCCGGCGAGAACCAGCACGCCGGAAACCACTATCGCCACACGCGCCAGCCGCATCCAGTTGATGTTCGGGGCGCGGAACAACTGGAGCATCGTCATCTTCTTTGCAAGGCCGAGCGCCAGCGCTCCCTCGAGAATCATTCGCGCCACGATCAGGGCCGCGAACATGCTCGTCAGGATGCCGACGATGATGACGATGGCAAACCCCTTCACTTCCTCGGTCGCCAATTGCGGAAGGAGCAGGATGAACGCCGGAATCAGCGTCGTGAGGTTCGAGTCCAGGATGGTGCGAAAGGCGCGGCTGTAAGCCCGCTTGAGTGCGAAGGCGAGGCTTCCTTCGCGGCCCTTCTCTTCACGAAGGCGCTCATAAATCAGCACGTTCGCGTCCACGGCCATGCCCATCGTCAGGACAAGGCCTGCGATGCCGGGCAAGGTCCACGACTGGTGCATCCAGTGCATGATGCAGATGATCAGCAGAAGGTTCAGCAGAAGCGCGATGTCGGCAACGAGTCCCGCAAACAGATAGTACCCGGCCATGAAGGCCACCACCAGCGCCAGGCCGATGGCCATTGCCTTCATGCCCCTCTCGATGTTGTCCCGCCCGAGTTCGGGGCCGACGGTTCGCTCGGCAATGGGGTCGCCGAGGCTGGCGGCCAATTGGCCCGAGTTCAGGATCGTCACAACGTCGTCGCGTTCGCGGACATTGTTCGCATAGCCCTCGATGATACCACCCTTCGACAGTTGCGCCTTGAGGACGGGCGCCGACTGAATCACATCGTCCAGAATAATCGCGAGTTGTCGGCCCTTGTTCTCGGGCTGCGTCAGCCGGGCGAAGCGCGCCTCGGCCTTCGGCTCCATCCAAAAGTGGACAATCGGGTATCCGTCCTGCGTGTCGCCGCGCGCCCGGCTCAGGTCCTGGCCGGTCACATCCTGGCCGTCGCCCACGTCCACCAGCACCTCGACCGTCTTGGTCTCCTTGTCGACGACGTAGACAAAATTCCACGCGTCGAGCGCCCCGTCCCGGTAGCGCTCGTACCCTTTTTTCATCGGATACCAGCGATAGCGGGGATTGTCCGGCGGGTGGCCGTCCTGCTTCAGGCGCACCAGCCGATCGAAGTTCGCCTTGTCCCGGTCCTTCACGCGGTCCGCGACGATCCGAAACTCAAGGAACCCTGCCTGCTTCACCAGCCTTTTGACGCGCGACACGTCGCGCTGCGTCCTGAGGGCCCGCTGAATCAGGTCTTCCCACCTCGCGATGCCTTCCTTGTCGCTCGGCGTCAGGGGCAACCAGACGGCGATCTCCTCGTACTGGTCGCCCGACGCCTTGGCGCCCAGCACCCGCCAGGCGGTCGCCTCGCCGGGTGTTCCCTGGCGACTCTCCTCCTGGATCCTGTTGCGCACGTCATCCAGGTAGAGCGGCGGCTTCAGGCGAATCACCAGGCGCGATCCGCCGGCAAAGGGTTTCACTTCCTCCGGCGTCTGGGCCGCGCCGGCCTTCAGGTCCGCCTCGGTCAGCGCTTCGACGCTCATGACCTTCAGTTCGGTCCGCCGGCCCGGCAACACGATCTCCAGCCGGCGCTTGCCGATCGGCCGGACGATGTACCCACGCGTGCCCTGGGGATCGATGCGGCCCAGGATGACGTGCTTCGCCTCGGCGGCGGAGGGCGGCGAGGCGTCGGGCGACGGCGGCCGAAGTTCGTAAATCAGGCTCGTCCCGCCTTCCAGGTCGATGCCCAGCCGGAACAGGTCATAGAGGGAGCCCTGCGGGTCGAGTCCAACGGTGATGAGCGGAACGCCCACCACAACGGCGATGAAGATCAGGCTGACAACATAGACGCCTCGGTTCATGTCGGCCTCGGTTTGCTGGAGCAGACACCGTTCCCGCGTTCCGGTCCGCGCCGGCGTTCCGCGGTCCGAAATTACCTTCGAAGATCCTACGCCTTCTTGTCTTTCTCCTCACCCTCGCCTTCAGGCCCGATCACCTGGTGGATGGCGCTGCGGGACACGCGGATCCGCACGTCCGACTTTTCGTCTATCTTCAGGACGACTTCGTCCTCCCCGACGGACGCGACGATCCCGTGGATGCCGCCGATCGTCACCACGTGAGCGCTCTTCTGGAGCGACGTCAGCATGTCCTGCCGCTTCTTCTCTTCGTCCTTGCGCTTCTTGCTCTGCGGCCGCCAGACCAGAAGATAAAACACGCCGAAGACCAGCACCATCATGATGAGCCAGTTGTAGTTGGCGCCGGGCTGCTGTTCCCCGTCAGGCTTCGGGGCCGGCTCCGCCGTTTGAGCCACCAGTGCGTACGTTTTCACGAGTCCGATCCTTTCCAAGTGCCTCGCGCCGGCGAAAACCGGCGTCCGAGGCAGGTTCCAGGGCCTCCCTTTTATGCTTTGCCGCCGTATCTGTCAAGTAATGCCTGGCCCACGGTTTCCAGGCGACCTTCGCGGATCCCCTCCCGCAGGCGCTCGAACAGGCGCGTGTAGAACCGCAAGTTGTGCATGCTCAGGAGGATAGGTCCCAGCATCTCGCCTGCCATGAAAAGGTGCCGAAGCGCCCCCCGGCTGAAGCGCCGGCAGGCCGGGCAGTCGCAATCCGCTTCCAACGGCCGGGTGTCCGTCCGGAACTGCTCGTTCCGAACGCGTATCGGCCCATCAAACGTGAAGGCGCTCGCGTTGCGCCCATTGCGCGTCGGGAGGACGCAGTCAAAGAAATCCACACCCCGCGCGACGGCCGCCACCACGTCGCGCATCTCGCCGACGCCCATGAGGTAGCGCGGCTTGTCCGGCGGCAGGCGCGGGGCCGTCCACTCCACGACCTCCACGAGATGGTCGTGACCCTCGCCGACGCTTACGCCGCCGATCGCATAGCCGGGAAAATCCATCGCCACCAGCCGCTTCGCACACGCGAGCCTCAGATCCTTCTCGACCCCGCCTTGCACGATGGCCCACAAAGCCTGTCGCGGATCCCGGTGGACCTCGCGGCACCGCTCGGCCCAGTCGAGGGTCCGGCGGACGGCTTCCGCCACCTCCGCGCGCGGGCACGGATACGGCGGACACACGTCCAGCGCCATGATCACATCGGCGCCCAACTGGTTCTGGATTGCAACGGCTGACTCCGGCGTCAGCGTCATCTGGGCGCCATCAATGTGGCTCCGGAACGTGACCCCCTCGTCGGTCAGTCCGCGAAGGTCCGCGAGGCTGAACACCTGGAAGCCGCCGCTATCCGTCAGGATCGGACCGTCCCACCCCATGATGGCATGCAGCCCGCCCAAGGCGCGCACCACGTCCGCCCCCGGCCGAAGGGCCAGATGGTACGTATTGGCCAGGACCATTTGGACGCCGAGGTCCCGAAGCGTTTCGGGGCCTACGCCCTTGACGGTCGCTTTCGTGCCGACCGGAATGAACGCCGGCGTCTCGACGGCGCCATGCGGGGTCGTCAGTCGGCCGACGCGCGGCCCCGCGGAGCCGCCCGGCGCTCGGAGAACGTCCCACGCAAAGCCGT
>JAPLMM010000074.1 GCA_026387035.1 Planctomycetota bacterium | reverse complement strand
GCGCCGAACCCGGGCCGACGCCGTCGAACGCGCGACAACCGTCACTTGGCCGGCTGGGGCGGCTTTTCCGCGTCGGTCATGGGCGGCGGGGGTTCGTCGGCCTTCAGCGGGCGGACCTCGATCTTCCGGAGCACGATCTCCATCCCCTTGAACTCGTTTCCGCCGTGCACCTGGATGCCGATCTTGCCCTTCGCGTGGGTCTTGTCGCGGCATTCGCCGACGCGTTTCCCGTTCAGCCACAGGATGATGTGATCGCCGACGGCCCAGATGCGGACCTCGTTCCATCCGTCGCGGTTTTCGATCGACTCGTTCAGGTTCGTCGTGATGAACATCTTGCCGGGGCAGTAGAGGGTGCCGCTGTAGCCGACCGGATTCTTCCACTTCAGGATGTCGAACTGGTAGCCGTTGCCTTTGTCGAAGCGGAACCAGATGCCGCTGTTGGCCGGCCACTTCATGCGGTAGGCGGCGCGGAGTTCGAAGTTGTCCCATTCTTTTTCATGCGTCAGGTCGCCGCCCTTGCCGTCGGTCTGCGTGCCGACCAGGCATCCGTCGCGCACGAGCCACTCGCCGCCGCCCGTCGCCGTCCAGCCGGTGGTGTCCTTGCCGTTAAAGAGGCTCACGAACCCCTCGGTCTGACCCGGCGGCGCTTTTTCCTCGGCCGGCGCCCCGTACGACCCCATGAGAACAAGCACGACAGCCAGGCCCACCAGAGCCCGGACGCCTCCGCTCAGTCGCACCATGGCAATCTCCTTTTCGCTTTCCCGTTTCAGGTGTGAACCCCTCATGGCGGCCCAAGGTTCCGCACATCTTATCCTAAGCCGCACGGGCCTATCCGGCAAGCGTTATCGTTCATCAAACGGAGGGTTTTTTTCGAGGGGTTTGCGGTTTGCAGGGGCGTAAGAACACCGGCGCGCATGACCCTTGCTACTCTGCGACCCTGCTCTGCCTCGTGCTTCCGGTCTTCGGACGGCCCGTGGCCCCAACGGGGTCCAACGATAACAGGGACCCCAACGGGGTCCAACGACAACAGGGACCCCAAAGGGGTCCAACGATAACAGGGACTACTTCCATCGGCACTTGCGCTCGGCCAGGCGATGGGTGCCGTGGCAATCGGTACAGTATTTCTCCTCGGCGGCGCCGGCAAAGAACGGCTTGTGCTGCACCGCATCGATCTTGTCCTTGGGGTGACAGCTCAGGCAGAACGGATTGATTTTCGGCCGGGGGTACATGATGTCGGGCGCCGTGCCGTTTCCGCCGGAGGCCCAGGATTCGTCGGCGATGTGGGCGTCCGAGGGGCCGTGGCAGTCGGCGCAGCCGATGTTCGCCTTGGTGTGGACGACGGCAAGGGATTCCTCGACGTAATTCAAGTGGCAGACGAAGCATCGGCTGTTGTCGGCCACGGGTCCGGTCGGCGGGCTCGACTCCTCTCCGCCGGCATCCAGCAGGAGCAAGGGTTCGTCGCTGCCGCCGCCGGCGGACCGAGAGCCGCCGGGTCGGCGGTCGGTCCCCTGCCGTTCACAGGCCGCCATCGCGACGGCCGCCGCTCCCAAGGCCAGCATCAAGACAAGATATCTCACACGTACTCCCAGTCCCGGAGCCACTGGTAGTTCGGGGGGAGATTGGCAAACATCTGTCTGGAGGCGCCCTGGAGTTCGGCCTGCTCTTTCAGGTCGAGTTCGCGGCGTTCCATCACGGCCTTGGCCACGTTATCGACCTGGGCGACGCTGTTCATGCCGGGGATCGGGATGACCGTCTTGGTTTGAAGGATGTAGCGGATGGCGAGGCGTGCGCGGCGGTCGCGTTCTTCGGCGGCGCCCTCGAACAGCGAGCCGGCCCCGAACGGTTTGATGCCGAAGGCGCCCACGTCGCACTTCTTGAGCGCCGCGAAGAGGCTGTCCGTCGGGGCGGTCTTCGTCATGGTGGTGAACGGGAAACACACGGCATCGATCTGCGGGAACTTCTCGATCATGAACTGGATCCATCGGCGGTCGTGGGTGGAGAATCCGACGAAGCGGGCCTTGCCCTGCTTCTTGGCCGTCTCGAGGGCCTTCACCATCTGCTCGCCCTCGGCCTCGGTATGCCGGCCGCCCGGTTCGAAGCAGGTGATGCGCCACAGGTCGGTGTATTCCTGATTCGAATCCTTCAACAGTCCATCGAGCACTCCCAGCAGTTTCTCGGCGGTGCGGAAGTTCTCGTTGCGCATCTCGTTGCCGCAATGCGACAGGGCCAGGTACATCTTGTCGCGTCGGCCCTTGAGGGCCTTGGAGTCGCGGCGCACCTCGCCGGCGGTGCAGGCGTCGATGTAATTGATGCCCACGTCGATGGAGCGGCTGACGATTTCGAGGCGCTGCTGCTCGTTGCTGCCCGAGTGCCCGCCCAGGCAGACGGCCGAGACCATCAGGTTGGTCTTGCCCTGCCGGCGGTACTCCATGTTCGGATTGTAGTTGAGAATCTTGGACGTATCGACCGCCGCGGCGCCGGCGGCCCGGACGCTTGGCCCGCCCGCGGCGCCCAGACACGCCGCCACGCCCACGGCCATTTTCACACTGTCGCCCATAAAATCCCGTCGCGTCACTCGTTTCTTATCCATCGCTCACGCCCTTTCGTAATCGTCCGGCTCCTCTGGAGTCTCCGGACTGGTCCTGACCGCCTTCGTTCCCAAAACGCCTATCCGTCCCCGTTACTTGGACTTGCTCGGGGCAAACAGGGCCTTGACCTCGTCGTCCGACAGGGCACGGTCGTAAATGCGCACGTCGTCGACGAGACCGACGAAGCCACCGCCTATCCGGACGTTCAGATCGCTGCCCGTTTCGATCGGCCAGAGGTCCAGCAGGCCGATGTCGTGGATGGGAGCCGGTTCACCGTCCAGGTAGAGCCTGACGTGGTCGTGGAGATTCGGCGCCTTGGCCTCCGCCATCACTACAGCCACGTGGTGCCACGCATCGTCGCTGGTAGATGGGTTCATATAGAAATACCCGCCCTTGGGCGTTACGCCTATGCGCCCGCGGACGAAGCCGAACGTCCACATCCTGCCGAACTCCGCGAGCCCCCAGGCCGCGATCTCGCCCTTGGGGGCCTTCGTCTTCACCCAGGCGGCCACGGTCCGGGGCGCCGTGCCGGTGACGCCTTTGTAGCCGGTGACCTCCACGGACCCCTTGCCATCGAGGCTCAGCGCCTTGCCGATCCGGCCCGGGACCGAATCCTTGTCGAACGACAGGCCGCCCTGGAGCGTGCCGGCACGGCCGTGCGTCGACGAATCTGCGGCGGTCGTTCCGGAGGCGTCGTCGAATTTCCACCACGCGGCGAGATGGGGATCCGCGTCAAGCCCTCCCGGCGGCGCCTTGTCGGGCCCAGCGCCATCCGCTCCCGTCAGCCCCACGGCGGCGCCGACGAGACCCACCAGCAGAACGGCGGACGACAAGCAAAGCAGGTTCCTGCACATTGGTTTTCTCCTGACCTCGCCGTGACAAGCATCCTGGGCCGCTTCTTGCGCATTCGCGTTCAGTCCGGCCGATGGCACCCGGGGTTCCGTACATCTCATCCTAGGCCGCACGGGCCTATCCGTCAAGCGTTATCGTGGGTGCATCCGCCTCCGGGTGCGCCAGGATTTTCTGGCACCTGCCGAAGGCGCAACAGATGACTCGTGTGGCACGGCCGGTCTTGTCCCTGTTTGCCTTTGGACCCCGGTGGGGCCCGGCCGTGCGCATGCGGCTAGGGGGAAGCACTGGCGGGCAAGCCGCCAGTGCCACCCAACTATTCCCTTGTGCATCCCCTGCGAGTCCTCTGCGGACCGTGCCAGAAAATCCTGGCACACCCCTCCCGCCTCCGCGAAAAGGGCCGGGAATTGCTTGCCTCCGCTGCCGCCGTTCTGGTAAAAGGATGGTGCATCGGTCCGAATAGGGTGGTCCAGGTTAAGGGAGAAGAGCCATGGCACAGCGCAACGTCGAGAAATTGGCGGATCGGGCCCTGGATGCGGGCGAGGGCGTCTTGCGTCTGGCGCCGACGTGGGTTCCGCGGGCGTTTCTGACGCCCGGGCGCAGGCTGAAACTCGCCCCCCAGGACATCTATGCGCTGGGGATGGACCGCGGCGGCATCGACGAGCGGTGGTTTGCCTCGACGACGCCGGCGGCCAATCCCGGGGCGCCGCCCGACGAAGGACTCAGTTACGTCGTCATCGAGAAGGATCGATTCCTGATGCGCGACGGTGTCGAGGCGCGGGGACCGCAGTGGATCGGCCGGGCGATGTGGGACAAGTACCGCCGCTGGCCGGTTTACAGCAAATTCTTCGACAACATGGGCCCCATTCCGCACCACATGCACCTGAGCGGGGAGCAGGCCGCCCGCGTGGGCTTGCAGGGCAAGCCCGAATCCTACTACTTCCCGCCGCAACTGAATGCCATCGGCAATAACTTCCCCCACACGTATTTCGGTCTGGAGCCGGGCGTCACGAAGGCCGACGTCCGCCGGTGCCTGGAGCGGTGGAACGAGGGCGACAACGGCATCCTGGACCTGTCGCGGGCGTACCGCCTGGAACCCGGAACGGGGTGGTACATCCCGACGTGCGTGCTCCACGCCCCGGGGTCGCTCGTGACGTACGAGCCGCAATGGGGAAGCGACGTCTTCGCGATGTACCAGTCGCTCGTCGAAGGCCGACCCGTGCCGTGGGACCTGCTGGTCGTGAACGTCCCGCCGGAAAAACACCGCGACCTGGACTACCTCGTGGACATGCTGGACTTCGAGGAGAACTGCGACCCGCACTTCGGCCAGAACCACCACCTGGTTCCGGTTCCGGTGGCGGGCGCCTCCGGCAAGGGATGCATGGACCGGTGGGTCTGCTACGTCCGCAAGGGAGCGCCGGACCTCTTCAGCGCGAAGGAACTCTCGATCGAGCCGGGCGCGAAGGCGACGATCAAGGACAACGGCGCCTACGGGCTGATCGTGATGCAGGGCCAAGGCCGCATCGGCAAGGTGACGCTGGACTGCCCTGGGATGATCCGGTACGGCCAGATGACCGAGGACGAAGTGTTCGTGACGCACGACGCCGCCCGGGCAGGCATCGTCTTCGAGAACACCAGTCCCTGTGAGCCGCTTGTGACCTTGCGGTACTTCGGCCCGGACACGAATCCTGACGCGCCGAGGGTCGGGTCGGCAAAACGCTAAGCCTGCATCGGCGTTTCGCGGAGTTCAGGGCTTCGGGCGGTCCCGCGGCCGCGCAGAAAAGTCCCAGCCGGGTTACCGGATCTTGAAATCCCCGGGCTTCAGGCCCTTCTTGTGGCCGCCCATGCCGATGTTGCCGGGTTCGTACTCGCCAACGAGGTCGGCTTTGCTCCTGGCGGCGATCCGGCCTTCCATGCCCATGCACCAGTAACAGGCGTTCACCAGGAGCCGGCGGAATCCCTCGCTCTTCAGGTCCCCCCCGTGGCCCATCGTGGTGGTGAAGACCTTCGAGGCCTTTCCCTGCGTGCCGGTGTACGTCTTGATCCACGCCACGGGCACGAGTTTCTTATTCGGGTTCGGCTTGTCGTTCGGGTTCATGCCTTCGAGCACCTGGCCCATAATCAGCGGTTGGCTGTCTCCGGAGAGCGTGGTGATCGCGTAGACATCAGAAGGTCCCCAGATATCTTCACAGCCTTTGACGATTGGGTGGCCTTCCATGCCCTCCGCGACGAGGCCGCGCGTGCTTTCTCTCTGGTGGCTCCCGTAGTGGTTCACCCAGGTTTCGCCCAGCACCTGGCGGCCGTAACCCCCCGCCGTTTCGCCGCCGGCGCGGAAACTCCACTTCGCATAGGGGGTGTCCTTCGGCTTCGCGATGTTGAACGCGTGCGTGGAGGTTCGCAGCCCCAGGATCGGCCTGCCGGAGTTGGTGTAGTCGTCGATATATTTCATCTGTTCGTCCGGCAAGTCGCGAAAGCGGAGGAACAGGACCATCAGGTCCGCGGTCGCCAGGGCTTCCAGGCCGGGGATGTTGTCGAGCGTCATGGGGTCGATCTCGCCGGATTGTTTGTTGATCGCCCAAAGCACCGTGCACCGGAACCCATGGCGGACGGCCAGGATCTTCGCCAACTGCGGGATCAGTTCCTCCGACCGGTACTCGTCATCCCCCGCCACCAGGACGATGTGCTTCCCCTTCCCCGGACCCTCATAACCGTCGTAGACCACGTAAGGATCGGCCACAGCCTTCGAGGCCGCCTTTTCAGCCGCCGTCGTGGCGGATCGGGCCGAGGCCAACCAGCCGACCGCCGTCACGGCGGCCATCAGAATGGCAACGAGGGCGAACGTTCGCATATTGCGGCTCCTTTCTGCGGCTTCACCCCTCTCCCGGTTCCTCCGGCGATCGGGACGGGGGCGCCGTTCAACTCAATCAGGTCGCCCGTCGCCTTGTCCCACCGCCGGGTCCGATGCGCCAGCCGGTGCCTCCCGTGGCAATCCGTGCATATTTTTCCCGCCTGCATCCCTTCCTGGTGGATCTCCTTCTGGGCCAACTCGTTCCCCGGATGGCACTCCATGCACGCCTTGTCAATCGTTTCGCGCGGGTACATGATGTCGGGCGGCGTGACGTTGTCCTCGTCGCCGCTGTGGTCCTGCGAATCGCCGTGACACTTCATGCATCCGACGCCGGCCCAGGCATGACGCACCGCCAGTTTCTCCGGCTTGTAGTTCACGTGGCACACGAGACAATAGAAGTTGTCGGCCGGGGGCGTCTGGACGGCCGCGGGGGGCATACTAGGGTAGTTCAGGCGGCACACGGGACAATAGAAGTTGTCGACCGGCTGCGTCCGGACGGCCGCGGGGGGCACACAAGTGGCGACGGCGACCACCGCCAGTCCCAGCGGCAACAGCCAGAATGCATGTCTCATCACCCTTCCTTTTCCCGGATGGTTGCGGCGAACCGGCCACCGGCGCCGCTGGCCCGGGGCCCATTCCAACGCGACGTCCCGACGGGACGCCGCGCGGATTCCCTTCCAAATCGCCGCTCAACCCCAAGGCCCGTTCACGCCGCCGCCCGTTACACGTACTCCCAGTCCCGGAGCCACTGGTAATTTTCGGGAAGTCTCGCCCACATTTCCCGCCCGGCCGCCTTCAACTCGGCCTTCTCCGGGGCCGAGAGTTCCTGCCGGTGCTCCTTGACGGCCAGGGCCATGTTATCCACCTGATGGGCATTGATCAGGCCGGGGATCGGCGCCGTGATTGCCGGGTTCTCCAGGATGTACCGGATCGCCAGCCGCGCCCGCCGGTCGTCCGCCTCCGCCTCCGGACTGGCCAGCGAACTGTCGCCCTTGAACAGCGAGGTGCCCCCGAACGGCTTGATGCCGAACATGCCCACCTTCCCCTTCTTCACCGCGTCAAATAGGCTGTCCTGGGGCAGGACCTTGCTGTCGGCCGTGTACGGCGTGACGACCGCGTCCACCACCGTGGGGAAGGTCTCGATCATCCACTTGATGTGCTTGCGATCGTGCGACGAAAAGCCCGTGAACCGCACCTTGCCCTGCTTCTTCGCCGTCTCCAGAGCCTTCATCATCTCCTGGACCTCGGCCTCGGTGTGTTGGCCGCTTCCCTCGTGCATCGTGATCCGCCACAGGTCCACGTACTCGAGGCCCGCTTCCTTCATGCCCCACTCGAGGGTTTTCAGGAGCGCCTTCTCGGTCCGGCACTCGCCATTTCGCAGTTCCCTCTCGTACCAGGAGCACCCCAGGTACATCTTGTCGCGGCGGCCCTGGATGGCCTTGGCATACGCCTTGACCTCGTCGCAAGTGCAGGCGTCGATCCCGTTGATGCCGACCTCCATGCAGCGGGTGACGAGGTCGTAGCGGTTCTTCTGAAAATCGGCGTTCTCCAGGTTGGCGCCGAATATGGCGTTGCCGCCGCTGCCGGGCGGGAGCGCCTTGTCGATCCGCTTCCAGTGGCCGCCCATGCACACCGCCGAGATCCAGAGACCGGTTTTCCCCAGCCGACGGTATTCCATCTCGGGGTTGTAATTGCGCGTCTTGGTGACGTCGCTTTCGCCGGCCGCCTGGGCCGCCTTCGGGCCGAGGGCCCCAATCCCCATGGCCAGCCCCCCCGCCGCTGCCGCCGAGGCGCTCGTCTGAAGAAAATCCCGCCGCGTCATTCGTCCGTCTTCCATCGTCCACCTCTCTTTCTCGTTCGCTCACGGACCCTTGGGATTAGCCTTGCTCCGTCCCCCCTCAGAAAGATGCCTCGCCCCCTGAATGGGGCTCTGCTCTTTCAACACCATCCCGGCGCCACAGTCTCGCCCAATTATCCTT
>JAPLMM010000073.1 GCA_026387035.1 Planctomycetota bacterium | reverse complement strand
GTGTAATCGTCCTCGATGAAGCGGTCGATGTGCGGGATGCAGTTAAAGGCGATGGGTCTCGCGAAGACGCCCGGGTCGTATTCGATTGTCTCGAGGGACTCCAAAGCCCGCGGCGTCTGGCGCCGGAGTTCCTGCGGCCCCTTCATCCCCCAGCCGCTCGTCGCCTGATAGGTCGCGACGTGGATCCGCCGGATGCGTGCGGCCCGATGAATCGGCGCGAGCGCCACCACGAGTTGAATCGTCGAGCAGTTCGGGCTGGCGATGAACCGGCTCTTCCGGGTGATGGCGTCGGCGTTCACCTCCGGGACGACCAGCGGAACGTCCTCGGCGAGGCGGAAGTCGCGCCCGTTGTCGATGCACCACGCCCCGCACCGTTCGGCCGTTTCCCGCCACGTGACGCTCGCGCCCTTGGCGCCTTCCTGGCCGGCAAAGAGGACGAGGTCCGCGCCCTCGAAGACGGCGGCGCTGGTTTCCTCGACGAGCATCCTTTCGCCCGCGAGGGTTTCCGGCCGTTCGCGCGTGGCGGCGACGCGCGGCGGCCACCGGCAGGGGAACTTGCGCTCCTTCAGGCACGAGACAATCGCCTCGCCCACAAGTCCCACCCCCACCACCGTCACGCTCAGCGGCATCACACCAACTCCTGCGGTCTCGGCCCACCCACTCGCTCGCCTCCCGGCTCGCGGCTAACCATGCACAGTGATCGACACGTTCACCGCGCGCTGGCCGCCCCTGTCAAGCCCGTTTGCGGCCTTGCCACACCCGTTCCACCCAACCCGTGTCCACCTTCCCGCGCAGAAAATCCGGGTTCGCCATGATCTCCTGGTGCACCGGGATCGTGGTCTTGATCGGAGCGATGCGGAACTCGTCGAGCGCCCGGCGCATCGTCGCGACGGCCGCCTCTCGCGTCGGCCGGTGGACGATCAGTTTCGCGATCATCGAGTCGTAGTGCGGCGTAATGGCGTACCCTTCGTAGCAGTGCGTGTCCACGCGGACGCCCGGGCCGCCGGGCACGCGGAACGTCTGGATGGGTCCCGCCGAGGGCCGGAAACCGTTCGCGCAATCCTCGGCGTTGATGCGGCACTCGATGGCGTGGCCGGTTTGCGGAATGTCGCGCTGCCTCAGGCGCAGCCGTTCGCCCGCCGCCACGCGAATCTGCCACTGCACCAGGTCCGTCCCGGTCACCATTTCGGTCACGGGGTGCTCGACCTGGATGCGGGCGTTGACCTCCAGAAGGTAGAACGCTTCGTTCTGGTCCACGAGGAACTCGACGGTTCCTGCGCTGGTGTAACCGGCCTCGCGGGCCATCCGCACGGCCGCGTCGCACAGTTTCTCGCGCGTGCGCGCGCTGATGGCGGGCGACGGCGATTCCTCCACCAGTTTCTGATGCCGACGCTGGAGCGAGCAGTCGCGCTCCCAGAAATGCACCACGTTGCCGTAGTTGTCCCCCAGAATCTGGACCTCGACGTGGCGGACGGCCTCGACGCGCTTCTCCAGGTACACGCGCCCGTCCTTGAAGGCGGCCTCGGCCTCGGTGCGGCCATGGCGGACGGCCTGGACGAGGCTGATGTCGTTGTGGGCGATCCGCATGCCCCGACCGCCGCCGCCCGCCGCCGCCTTCACCATCACCGGGTAGCCGATCTCGTGTGCCAGCGCGAGCGCTTCCTCCTCGCTCTGGAGCGGCTCCTTGCTGCCGGGAATCGTGTAAATCTTCGACTGCTTCGCCAGTCGGCGGGCCTCGAGTTTGTCGCCGAGGCGCCTCATCGCCTCGACCGTCGGGCCGATGAATTCAATGTTGCAGGACCGGCACACTTCGGCGAAATGGGGGTTCTCCGCCAGGAAGCCGTACCCCGGATGGATCGCGTCGACGTCCGCGACCTCCGCCGCCGAAATGATCCGCGCAATGTTCAGGTACGACTGGGCCGGCGCCGCCGGGCCGATGCAGATCGCGCCGTGGGCCAGGTCCAGGTACCCGGCGTCGCGGTCGGCCTCGGAGAAGACGGCGACGGCCTCGATGCCCATCTCGCGGCAGGCGCGGATGATCCGCAAGGCGATTTCGCCGCGGTTCGCGACCAGAATCCGCTGGAACATACTCCACCTCGCCGGCGCGGCCCGGGGATGCCGAACGCCTCATCCGGTCGGCAACTTTTCCCGTGTGGCACGGCGGGCCTTGCCCCGCCGTGCGCCCCGCACGGCCGGACAAGACCGGCCGTGCCACCCAATACGCTTTCAATTACCCCCTCTGCAAAGTGGCCTAATCCGGCCGAATGACGAACAGCGGCTGCCCGAACTCGACCGGCGCCGCGTTCTTCACCAGAATCTTCTCGATCGTGCCGCTCGTCTCGGACCGGATCTCGTTGAAAACTTTCATGGCCTCGATGACGCAGACGACGCTCTCGTCCGTCACGTGGTCGCCGGCCTTGACGTACGCGTCGGCCTCGGGGCTCGAGGAAACATAGAACGTGCCGACCATCGGCGAGTTGATTGTCGGCAGGCTGGCGGCCGGCGGCGCTGCCGCTCGCGCCGGCGCCGCCGGCGCAACAGGCACGGCCGCCTGAACGACCGGCGCCTCCGCCCCGCCTTTGCGCAGACGAACCGCCAGGTTTTCCTGCTCCACTTCCACCTCCACCAGGCCGTGCTCTTCCATCAGGGCCACCAGTTTCCGGATAGTCTCCAGGGCCGGGCCTTCCGACCCGGGCGCCGCCGGTCCCTGGCTCTTCGCCGACTTGTCTTCAGCCATGGTCGTCCTCCCTATGCGGCATCGGCAACGCAGGCAGACAAAACAGGCGACGGCTACAGAACCATCGCCTCCAGGTCTTTCTCGACGCGCGTCAGGACGCGCCGTCCTGTTTTCGTCACCAGGCAATCGTCTTCGAGGCGTATCCCGAACGCCCCCCGGAGGTAAACCCCCGGCTCGATCGTGACCACCATGCCGGGCTCCAAAGTTCCCTTGCCCGCACGCGGCCCGAGGGCCGGCGGTTCGTGCACTTGGCGGCCGATCCCGTGTCCCGTCCCATGACCGAACGCGCTCGCGAGCCCCGCCTCGCTCAGCACGGCCCGCGCCGCCGCGTCCACCTCCGTAAAGGCCGCCCCGGGACGCACCCGCGCGATGGCCGCTCCTTGCGCCGCCCGCACGGCCTCATACACCCGCCGGGCACGAGGGTCAATCCTACCGGCGAAAAGCGTCCGTGTCAAGTCGCACACATAGCCGCCCACCCGCGCGCCGAAATCCACCAGCAGCACGGAACCCCGCCGAAGCCGACGATTCCCCGGGACGGCGTGCGGCATGGCGGCGGAGGCGTCCACCGCGCAGATCGTCGGGAACGCCGGGCCGTCCGCCCCCGCCAGACGCATCTGGTGGTCCAGTTCCGCCGCCAGCCGGCGCTCCGTCATGCCGAGGCGGATGCCCCGGCGAAAGACGCTCCACGCCGCCTCGGCGACGCGAATCGCCCGCCGAATCGCCCGCTGCTCGAAGGCGTCTTTTCGGATGCGAAGACCGGCGACCAGGCCCGGCGCTTCGGCCAATCGCACGCGACCCAGGGCCTTCTGCAATCGGCCCTTGAGCGCGACGCTCACGCTCTCCGGATCAAACCCCAGACGCCGAAGGGGCCCGCCCTTCATCTCGTCGGCCAAGGCCTCGGCAAGGGACCTTTCCCGGACGACGATGCGGACGCCCCACGTCTCGCGGTCGGCCTGCTCGGCGAAGCGCCCATCGGTGATGAGCGTGACGGTCCGCCGGGCGACGAGGAGCCAACTGTCGTCTCCGCTGAAACCCGAGAGGTAGCCGGCGTCCACGGGACTCGTGACCACGAGGCCGCCGATCCGCCGGCGGCGCAACTCGCTGCGAATTCTGCGGAGCCGATCGGCGAAAGGTTGTTTCATTCCCGCCATTTTCCTCCCCGATTTGCCAGTTTCCGACAGTTCTCCGAGAAAAAATCGCCGAGACATAACCTCTTTGTGAATCAGTTCTTATGGCATTCCCGGCCGACTCGGCTTGAAAAGGTTCAAGTTTTCCTGGCCAGGGGGCCGATTTTTCTCTTGACGTTAGGGCACTGTTAGGCTAACATCCGCCTGACACGATGGCGAAAGGCTCTTTGACAACTTCTCCCAAGCGACGACGTGGCGCTTATATCGCTTGTCCAGGCGGGGGTCAAGCAAACTCCGCCGCCTGAGCGGCGAGGACAGCAACCGAGTCTTGAGGTCGGCCTGGGGCTGGGGAGTTACCCCGTGCCCTCCTCAGCCCACCGGCCTCGGACCGGAAGCGAGAACCACGGCGACCCTGGACCTGCCATAGTGCGGCAGCGGCGGCCCCCACCTGCCGTTGCCCGCCTGCCGACCTCCGGCGCGACTGGCGGCCGAGAGACGGGCTTCCCACTCCCGTCCGGCCTCAGACGCTCCGGCGGCCCGGTGAGACGGCGGTCCAGGCAAGCCAGGGCACGTCACCGTTCCCACCGGTGGCGCCGTTCCCAACGGAGGGCCGGGGTTCGACTGCCACTCTGCGAAGCAGCACTTCGCTGCGAAGCACGAGCCCAGGGGGCGCCCCGGCCCTACTCCCTTCGTGCGAGCAACGAGCGCCTCGCGCAGCGACAGTTAGCCGCCCAGTTTATCCTTGTTCTGCTGTTGGACCCCTTCGGGGCTGGGTGCTTGTCGTTTCGCAGTCGCGCGGCGAACACCGCGCCAGCCAGCGCACACAAGGAGAATCGCATGGCCAATCTGACCCCGAAACAATTCCAGATCGTTCGCTTCCTCCAGGATTACTGGGTGGAACACGAGTACGCGCCGACCATGCGGGAGATCGCCGACCACCTCGGCGTCTCGCGCCCGACCGTCTTCGAGCACATCGAGGCGCTGGAAAAGAAGAAGGTCCTGACGCGCGAGCCGACGCTCGCGCGCGGCGTGACCCTCGCGCCGGAGTACTCGCCCGAAGCGGGTCGCCTGCCGCTCGTCGGCCGCATCGCCGCCGGCAGGCCCATCGAGGCGATTGAGGACACGGAACTTCTGGACCTCGAGAGCCTTTTCCGCGGCCGCCCGGGCGAAACCTTCGCCCTCCAGGTGCGCGGCGACTCGATGATTGACGAACAGATCCGCGACGGGGATTACGTGATCGTCGAGAAACGGGCAACCGCCCGAGACGGTGAAACCGTCGTCGCCATCCTCGAGGGCGGCGACGCGACGTTGAAGAAGTTCTACAAGGAAAAGGGCCGCATCCGCCTTCAGCCCGCGAACCCGACGATGCAACCCATCTACGCCCCGAACGTCACGATCCAAGGCGTCGTCATCGGCGTGCTGAGGAAATACTAGCGCATTGCTTTGGCCTTGCAGAGAGGCTATTATGGTGTTGAAAGTGCACAGGCGGGTCATGGTAGCCCGGTTCGTCAGGACGATCGCTGAGGAGATCGCCACATGACCGAATCCAATTCTCGAGTTCTGGCAGTTGCCCCACACGACGTAACTAGTGTGGAGCTTGAGCGTTCTCGGAAGCGCCGAACCGAAATACCCACGGTTCGCCCTTATAACGGGCCAGCGACAAAACATGTGCTTAGCTTGGGTGATGCACGGAGACTCGATTGGATAGAGGACGAGACGGTTCACCTTGTCGTCACGTCCCCGCCCTACTTCAATCTGAAGAAGTACAACGACCATCCCAACCAACTCGGCGATCTTGACGACTACCAAGCCTTCCTCTGCGAACTGGACACGGTCTGGCAACACTGCTTCCGCGTCTTGGTGCCCGGTGGCCGCCTCGTGTGCAATGTGGGTGACGTCTGTGTTGCGAGGCGTGCCAATGGGGGACGCCATCACGTTTTTCCTCTGCACGCAGACATTTCAGTGCGGGCACGCAGGATTGGGTTTGACTATCTGACCCCCATAATCTGGCACAAGATCGCCAACGCCAAGTTCGAGGCAGGCCGGCGCGGTGGTGGGTTCCTTGGCAAGCCCTACGAGCCGAACGCCATTGTAAAAAACGACATCGAATACGTCCTGATGCTCCGCAAACATGGCGCTTATCGCAAACCAACGGACGAACAGCGTGCTTTCTCGCGTCTTACGAAGGAAGAACAGGATAAGTGGTTCCGCCCCATCTGGACGGGGCTGACCGGTGCATCTACTCGTTCACACCCTGCACCCTTTCCTGTGGAGTTCGCCTTTCGGCTAGTTCGCATGTTTTCATTCACTAGCGATACGGTGTTGGACCCGTTCGCTGGCACTGGCACGACAAGCGTCGCCGCGATGATGGCCAACCGGAACAGCATATCCAACGAAGTAGACCCGGCGTACTTTGAAATGGCGACAAACCGTCTGCGGTCTGAAATCGGTCAACGGGGTCTCTTCACGCACGCTCCCGTTCTTCTTATCCAGAAAAACGGGCAGAATACGCAGCGCTGATGCGTGCCAAGAACGTCTGGTAGTGGTCCCGCTCGCCGGGTTGCGGAGCGGGCGGGGCCGTATGCAGCGTGCAGGCGCCAACGTTGTCGCAATTGATCACTATCGTGGCAAAGGCATCGAAACCTACCTCTCCAGGCTTCTCCCGCAACAAGAGGCCACGAAGATGATTGACCATCGAGGCAGTCACGGCCGGCTGTCGATGAGAAATGAATACCGGGGGGCCATAACCACTCGTTTGTCGTGTCGGGGAGGCATATGTGACCGCGATGTTCACGACGACGATCCCCGCCGAGATGGCCTTGGTGTCCCCTTGGTGGACAATCTCGTGTGCCGAGGACAATTCATCGAATAGCCGGGGTTGAGTTTTCGAGTGTTCTGTCATGCACTGCTTGGCCTCCAAGGCGATTCGCAGGTTGCCGATCTCGCCCAAGCCGACACGCTCGCTCCCAGACGGGGGCGCGATTCTCCTCAACGGCGTGCCCAGGGCAAGATCAAGCGTCTTGGTCTTACCGTTGGGGAACCTGTACGCCGCGTTGATGCCAGCGACGATCTTGCCCTCTCTCGCATGCACGGCCAGTAAGGGGCAGGAGTCCACGATGTCCCTCAACACCATGGAACAAAGCGTCTTTGAGTGCTCGTCGGAACGGGGGTGGTAACGGAAAACTCTTCGCCCGAACTTCTTGTCGTTAGCAATATTGCCGCTCGTCCACAAGGCAAAAAGCTCAGGTGCGAGAGCGTTTTGGGCCTTGTCCATAAATGTGGCAGATGCCTCGTTTTCTTTCCTGCTTCCGAACGAAGATTACTCGTACTTCCGTGCGGCCTGTTTGAGTTCGTCGACCTTGCGCAGTTCTTCCCAGGTGAACTCCGGGAGTTCGCGGCCGAAGTGTCCGCCCTCGGCCGTCTTGCGGTAAATCGGCCGCAGGAGGTCCAGGTACTCGATCATCGCCCGCGGCTTCAGGGGGAACACTTCGCGGATGACCTTCGCGAGGTCCACGTCGCGGATCGCGCCGGTGCCGGCGGTGTCCACGCGGACGCTCAAGGGGTCGGCGACGCCGATGGCGTAGGACACCTGGACCTCGCACTCGTCGGCGAGATCGGCGGCGACGACGTTCTTCGCGACGTGTCGGCACATGTAGGCAGCGCTGCGGTCCACCTTGGAGGGGTCCTTGCCGCTGAACGCCCCGCCGCCGTGGCTCCCTTTGCCGCCGTACGTGTCCACGATGATCTTTCGGCCCGTGAGGCCGCAGTCGCCGTGCGGGCCGCCGATCACGAATCGGCCGGTCGGGTTCACATGGTAAATCGTGTCGTCGTCGAGCAACTCGGCCGGGATGACGGGATGGACGATGTGGGCGATGACGGCCCGGCGGATTTCCTCGTTCGAGACGGTGTCGGCGTGCTGGGTGGAAACGAGTACCGTGTGGACGCGGACAGGCCGGCCCTCCTCGTCGTACTGGACGGTGACCTGGCTCTTGCCGTCCGGCCGGAGCCATTTCAGTTCACCCGAGCGTCGGGCTTCCGCCAGACGGTTGCACAACTGGTGCGCGAGTTGGATCGGCATGGGCATGAGTTCCAGCGTCTCTCGGCAGGCGTATCCGAACATGATCCCCTGGTCGCCGGCGCCCTGTTCCTTGCCCTTCGCCGCGTTGACGCCCATGGCGATGTCCGGGCTCTGCCGCTTCAGCGACACCAGGACCGCGCAATGCTCGTAGTCGAAGCCCATGGAGGCGTCGGTGTAGCCGATGTCTTTGATCGTCTTGCGCACGACGTCCGGAATGTCGACGACCGCCTTGGTGGTCACTTCTCCGGCGACGATGCACATGCCGGTCGAAACAAGAGTTTCGCAGGCGACCCGGCTGGCGGGGTCCTGGGCGATCATGGCGTCGAGGATGGCGTCGGATATCTGGTCGGCCATCTTGTCCGGGTGGCCGCACGTCACGGCCTCGCTCGTGAAGAGCACGTGGCCTTCGGGCAATTCCCCTGCATTTTTCTTGGACACGCGTCGGCTCCTTTATGCTGCAGATTCGATTCCACCGGCCCTCGGGGACGGCGGACCCGCCTGAGGGAAGCCGGAAGTTTAGGGCCGTGGAGGGCCCGAGGCAAGCCAAAAACGCTCGCCGCGGGGCTCGGGGGGTGACTAGATTTTCTGGCAACCCCATAGGGTGCTGCGCAGGCAAAACTGTAACTTGGTGTGGCACGGCCGGCCTTGTCCGGCCGTGTGCAGCGCACGGCGGGGCAAGTCCCGCCGTGCCACACACTCCTAAGCCCCTGCCTGATGCCAGAAAATATAGTCACACCCGGGGCTCGCGAGGAGTCATTGCCGAAAGTCACCGCACCAGGGCCCTGGCGGCCCGGACGGTGTTCCTGAGGAGGATTGCGACGGTGACGGGCCCCACGCCGCCCGGCACGGGCGTGATGGCGCCGGCGACTTTCCTGGCCGACTCGAACTCCACGTCGCCGACCGTCTTCATCTTCTTTTTGCCCTTGTCGTTCAGGACGGGCTGACCGCGCTCGTCGAGGACGGAGACGCGGTTGATGCCGACGTCGATGACAGTCGCGCCGGGCATGATGTGCTCGCCGCGAACCAGGCCGGCCTTGCCGGCCGCCACAACGAGGATTTCGGCCTTGGTGGTATGGGCCTTCAGGTCGCGGGTTCCGATGTGGCAAATCGTGCACGTCCCCAGGTCATTCGTAATGAGGCAGGCGACCGGTTTGCCGACGATCGGCGAGTGGCCGACCACGACGCACTCGGCGCCTTTGACCTGGCAGCCGGCGAACTTGATAAGTTCGTAGGCCGCGGCCGCGGTGCACGGCACGAGTTGGGCGGGCTCGTAAAAGAGGAGTTTGCCGAGGTTCGCGGCCGTGATCCCCTCCACGTCCTTGCCCGCGGGGATCCGCTCGGCCATTTGCTGCGCGTCGATGCCGGGCGGCAGCGGCATCTGTAACAGGATGCCGTGGACCGCCGGGTCGGCGCCGAGTTCGTCGATTTTGGCGCCGAGGGCGTCGGCACTCGTGTCGGGCGCCAGTTCCACGAGGTCGTAAGCGATGCCGACCTCTTCGCACGACTTGGCCTGGCTCCGCGTGTATACGCGCGCACCGGGGTTGTCGCTCGCCAGCAGGCTGGCGAGCCGGGGCGGCGAGCCGGTCCTTTCCTTGATGGCCTCAATCTCAGGCCCCAACTCGTTTC
>JAPLMM010000072.1 GCA_026387035.1 Planctomycetota bacterium | reverse complement strand
TGCTGCACCACGTATCGCGGCATAGGCGTTCCCTCAGGAAAGAACCTACTCTATCTTATCTCGCTTCTCCAGGTTGTGCCTCGCGCAGAGAATCTGGATGTTTTCCGCGACCAGAGAGGACCCTCCCTTGGAGTAGGGTATTATATGATCGAAGTGCAGATTGTCGTCGCTTCCACAACGGACGCACCTTCCTTTGTCGCGCTTCCAGACCTCGAGTTTTACAGTAGCAGGGATCAACCGCGTATTTTCGAGATCTTGACCCGGGCCGCTTTGGGGCGAAGACGAACCCTCCACAAGTTCAAGGCGGAACTTGAAGACCTTTCGGGCGTTACTCAACTCCTCCCAGGCATCAACGAGTTTGAAGATCCCGTTGTAAACCCAGATGCCTGACTTGATTTTTTCATACACCTTAACCAATTCGGGTTCAGCCTGTCCCCTCTTGTGGCATTGCGCGGCTTCGAAGAAGAGACCGTTCTGCGTCAGACTTCCACCGGGGTTATGCATCGGTTGGTTGGTCAACTTGGGATCAGGCCCCTCACGCGTTGCGAGAATGTCGTGGCCTTCGTAAATGAGGACCTGCCCCTCATCTTCGATACGGTCGGCATAGGGAGCCCCGGCCCTCAGACTCATTAGAATCACGCTATACCCGCCGCGCAACCTGAAGTTCATGCCACGCTGGAGGTTGACACCTTCCTCTTGGCACATCTGAAGGTAGGATATGACGTCGCCTGGGCTGATCATGGCACAGTAGTCTCGCGTTTGTAAAACCCCATAACTGCTTATCGGCTCTTACTTTCCGCGCTCGGTGTTGCGTCGGATGTCGGTCAGCGTGTCGTTGATGCGAAACAGGACGATGAGCCATTCGCAATAGATGCGCATGACGAGCGGGCCGAACACGACGGCCAGGATGCCGATGCCGATGAGTTCCGGCGTCCGGTTGATGCGGGCGATGCCCGTGAGAATCGCCCCGATGCCGCCCAGGATGCATGCGACGACGCCGAGCCAGAACAGAACCTGAATGACGATGGGCGTCAGCATCTTGCGGAAGGTCAGGAAGTCCCACATGGCGTTCCCCTTTCTGTTGAGGGTGATGTGACGGGGCCGATCGGCTTCCGCCTCCGCCAAGGCTATGGCGGACAAGCCGGCCGCCGGCTCAACTGTAAGCGCCGGGGGGAAGGAGGGCAATAGTTTTCGCCGGCCCGAGGATGAATCGGCGGGCGTTAACGGCACACGGCGCGCGAACGCCCGCAGTGCGGAGAAATTCGGTGAAAAATCGCGGCGTCCCGGTCGGACGCCGCGCCAAGAGGCGTTACTACGTTACTTCGTTACTCCGTCACTTCGTCACTTGCTGTCAGTCAGTTGCTTCCGTGTTTCAGGATGAGTTTGGCGCCTTCGGCGGCGTCGAGGTCGAGTCCTCCGAGGGCTTCGCCGGCCGCGTCGCGAATGGCGTCGTCGGGGTTGGCGGCTCGGGCCTGGAGGGCGGCAATTTCGCCGGCCTCGAGTTTATTGCCGACGAAGCGAGCGGCCCGGGCGAGGTCCTTAAGAGCCGCCACGCGGACTTCCTTGGATCGCGTCTCGTCGGTTCCGACGTGAACCATGGCGCGGGTGATTTCGCCGTCCGCGATTTCCGCCAGCGCCCCGAGCACCGCCACGACCAGTTCATCGGGCCGATTGGCGGTCAGGCTGTCCAGCAGGCTCTGGCGTGCCCGCCGGGCGGAATACACGCGGCTGTCGATGGCGATGTCTTTCAGGACCTGGGCGGCGCGGAGGCTGATGGCGCGGCTCTCGTCGGCGTTCAGCACGAGCGAGCCGGCCTGTTTCTTCAATTCGTCCACCGCCGCGAGGAGTGCCGCGGTCGCGATGCCGGGCTCGACGGCCCGGAGGTACGGCACCTGGGACTCGAGCCACGAGGCCTTGACGGGGTCGTCGGGCCAGGAGAGGACGAGGATGGGTGTCATGGCGGTCGCGTAGTCGGTCCTGAGGAGCGAGACGACGTCGGCATGGCTGACGTTCGTGGTGCGGCTGGAGATGAGGACGGCATCGATGCGCGGCATGGCGCGTGCGGCGGCCAGCGCCTGGTTTCCGGTCGTGGCGAGGACGACGTTCCAGCCGGCCTCTTTCAGTTCCGCCTGGAGGCGGTTGCGGTTGTCGGGTTCCGGCTCGGCGAGGAGGATGCTTTTCTGGGCCTCCAGGTTGAGGGCTTCGGAGAGGACGGGGATGACTTTGCCCGCGCCGGTGAACGGATTGCGCGGGCGGATGGCGGCGAGGGCGAAGGCGGAGGCGAATCGCGCCCGCTGGTCGGGATACCCGAGCGCCAGGACGAGGGGGCTTCCGACGTCGGCCTGGCCGTAGAGGGTGAGGAACTCCTCGTTCGCCACGTCCTGGAGGGCCTTGGCCGCGCGGACCGCCACGGCCGTGTTCCGGTCCTCGAGCGCCCGGTCGAGCACTTTGTAGAGGTGCTGCTGGCCGACGGCGCGGGCGAAGAAATCGACGCTCGGCATGTCGTCGGGGAGGAAGGGGTCGGCCTCGCGGGCCGTCTTGCCCGCCAGTTCGGCTTCCATCTGCATCAGTGACGAGACCCAGAGGGCGACGGCTTCGAGCGCGCCGGGGTCGGCCTTCAAGGCGTCGGCGCAGGCGCGGGACGCCAGGATTTCGTTGACGGCCCGGCTCGGCGCGGCGCGGTACAGGAGGCCCGTCCCTTCGACCCAGTCAAACAGGTCGTAGGTCGGCAGGCGCTCGTCCGCCACGAGGATCTTGTTGTAGTAGTACTTTTCGGCCGCGGTGAGGTAGAGCATCTTGGCGGGGATCGCGAGGACGCTTTCGTCGGCGATCTTGAGGATGGCGCCCGTGGCGGCGGCCTTCAGCGTGTCGGTCGTCTTGGGGTTTTCGACGACGGCCTTCAGGGCCGGCAGCGCGTACGGGTACCCGATGGTTCCCAGGATGTTGATGATCGTGTGCTTCAGGTCGTCCTTGGGGGTGCGGAGCGCCGCCAGCAGAGGCAGGACGACCGGCCGGCCGAGTTCCTCCAGCGCCCGGATGACGAACGGCGTAAGTTCCTTGCGGGCGGGGTCCTGCAGGATCGCCAGGGCGTGCGGCACGACGTACGGGCCGCTGTATTTCAGTTCCTTCATCGCCAGGTAGTAGGGCCTCGGGCCGTCCCCCAGCCGCAGCAGATTCGCCTGGATGCGGTTCGCGTCCGTCCGTTTCAGATAGGCCCCTTCGTCGGCCAACGTCAGGATCCGCCCGACCACGCCGACCAACTCCTGGACGTGAGCCATCTTGATGAGGACGTCGTATCCAGTGGACGGCGATTCCGTCAGCGCGAGCACCGCCTTGGCGTCCGGATTGGCGGCGAGGACGCGGTTGGCGAAATCGGCCGCCAGGTCGAACCGCGCCAACTTGAAATAGTGGACCATCATCCGCCAGTTGTTCTGGAGGTCCGCCCCGGCCAGGGTGACGGGCAGACCGGCCGCCCCATATCCGGTGGCGGCGGCCTCTTCCTGGGCGGGCGTCGGAGACCCCGCGGGCGGGGCGCCTTCGGCGGCCGGGGCGCCTTGCGCCGGCGCGCCTTCCGCGGGCGGTGCGACTTCGGCGGCCGGGGTGCCTTGCGCCGGCGCGCCTTCCGCTGGCGGGGCGCCTTCCGCAGGCGGCGCACCTTCCGCAGGCGGCGCACCTTTGGCAGGCGGTGCGCCTTTCGCGCCGGGCTGCTTTGTCGGACCGAAGAGTTTTTCGAGTTGGGAGGCCGCGTCTCCTTGGGCGCCGGCCTTTCCGATCGGCAGCGCCACGAGTGCCAACGTCAAAGCGAGCAGCCACGTTCCGGGCGCCGACCAGCGGCACCGGTGTCGGAAGGTACGCATCGTC
Source organism: Planctomycetota bacterium (assembly GCA_026387035.1). Taxonomy (NCBI): domain Bacteria; kingdom Pseudomonadati; phylum Planctomycetota; species Planctomycetota bacterium. Next base: position 7,292 of record JAPLMM010000072.1, on the reverse strand, counting down.
ATCTGGCGTCTCCTTCTATGCACACGGCGAGTCCGCCGGCTTGGCAGCCCTGTCGGAGGACCGGAGGGTTTCTCCCGGCCGGCGGTTTCAATTCCTTCGGCGCCCAACGCGCCTGCAAACTCCTCTCGCAACTAGGGATAAAGGCGGCGCGATTATAAAGGGGACCGGAAGGGTGTCAACAGAAATTGACGACAGACCGGGTGGCGAGAAAGGGACGCGACGGCTCAAACCTGCCGCACGCCAACTATCAGCCCCGGAGGCCCGGGAACCCCGCTACCATCGCCGCGAGGAGGCCTTTTCAGGCCGAAAGGCCTACGGGCGACGGCCTCGGCCACGAGGCCGCCGACCTCGCTCGTCGTGAAGCCCATCCTGCCCGCGGCCAGGCTCTTCGGTTTGTTTGCCGTCGCCTATGCGACGGCCGATTCGACGCGGTCGGCTGCCATGATAGCCGGCAACAGTCTGACGCTCACCGCTTCGACCGCGGCAATGTCGGCTCGCGGCTACGTTACCTTCCGGTGCGTCGGCCCTGCAGGCCACTTCTTGCGAGGTTGCTTGACACGTGTGGTGGGCGGCGGCTAGGCTGAACGCCCTCGCTCAAAGGGTAAAGCCCTTCGCGCCGGGCGAAGCGCGCGTGAACGGCTCGCGCGGGAAACAGGACACGGGGTCTTCCTATCAGGCGCATGGGACAAGGAGGTGCGAAATGAGCCGTGGCACGAATCGCCGCGATTTCCTCAAGACGGGCGCCCTGGCCGGCGCGGGCTTGGTGGTGCTGAAGTCCGGAATCCTGGAGGCGGGCCAGTCGCCCAATGACAAACTGGGCATGGCCGTCATCGGCGTCGGCGGGCGCGGCGGGGCCAACCTGGGGGATGTCAAGGGCGAACGGATCGTGGCCCTGTGCGACGTGAACGAGAACAACCTCAAGAAGGCCGCTCAGCAATTCCCCGAGGCCAAGACGTACGTCGACTGGCGGCAGTGCCTCGACCAGAAGGACATCGACGCCGTCGTCTGCTCGACCACCGACCACACTCACGCTTTCATCAGCATCTGGGCGATGAACCGCGGCAAGCACGTCTACTGCGAAAAGCCGCTCGCCAACTCGGTCCACGAGGCGCGCACCGTGCGCGAGACGTACCTGAAGAACAAGAACAAACTGGCCACCCAGATGGGCACGCAGATCCACGCCTCGGACAACTTTCGGCGGATGGTCGAACTGGTGCGCGGCGGTGCGATCGGCACGCCGGAGGATGCCCGCGTCTGGTGCAGCCGCGTGCCCAAGGGAGGCGAATATCTGCCGGCGGCCGGCGACCCTCCGCCGCACCTCCACTGGGACCTGTGGATCGGCCCCTCGCCCATGCATCCCTACAACCCGGAGTACCTGGGCGGGTGCCTGGCGTGGAACCGGTTCTGGGACTTCGGCAGCGGGCAGATCGGTGACATGGGCAGCCACATGATGGACATGGCCTACTGGGCCCTCGACCTGCGCGACCCCACGACCTGCAAGGCCGAGGGCACACCCGTCAGCCCCGACACGTGTCCGGAGTGGCTGACGGCCGAGTGGGACCACCCGGCCAACGGGTGGCGGCCCGCCGTCAAGGTCTATTGGTACGACGGCGGCAAGAAGCCCGGCGTTCCCTCGAAGGTCTTCAACCGCGACGAGTTGTTCAAGGGCGTCATCTTCAAGGGCGACAAGGGATATCTCCTCTGCGACTACGACTACCGGATCCTCATGCCCACGGGCGACTTGACCTCCTTCCAGCCTGCCACGAAGGACACCCTCATCCCGCCCTCCAAGGGCCATCACGCCGAATGGATCGAGGCCGCGAAGACCGACCGAAAGACCCTCTGCAACTTCGACTATGCCGGCGCCCTGATCGAGCACAACCTCCTGGCGCTGGCGGCCTGCCGCGTCGGAAAGCCGCTCCAGTGGGACGCCGCCAACCTGAAGGCCCCCAACTGCCCCGAGGCGAACGCGTTCATCCAGAAGACCTACCGCGAAGGCTGGGTCCTGAACGGCTAACGACGGCGAATGCCGAATGAGGACATGCTAAGCGCGGCGGCCTTCCCAGGCTGCCGCGCTTTCTTCTGCATCGCGTGACCGGGCGAATCGTCGAGGCGTCACGAACGGTCTCGGCCGACAGCATCGACGTCTCGGCGATTGACAGGTACTTGGATGCGGCTTAAAGTAACGTCAGGTCCGCCAGGAAGGCGGGCTCGTGCTTCGTAGCGAAGTAGCCCTTCGCTACTTCGCAGAGTAGCACCGAATTGGGTTTCGGGAACGGGGTCGCGCCGAACCCCAAACCTGCCCGCCTCAGGCGGGTTTCCACCCACTTTCGGGACGCGACCCCTGTGATTTGGCTTGGAGGCAGACCAATGTGCCAACGACTTGTTTACATGCTGTTCACTGCGGCGGTGGTCCTCGGCGTCCCCCTGGCGGTGGCTTGTCAGGCGGCCGAGACGGTCCGGTTGTCGGCCCTGGACCTCTCGAAGATGTCGGCCGGCTGGGGCGAGCCCCGGGTCGACCGCAATTGCACCGAGAAGCCGATGGCCATCGCCGGCCGCAAGTTCGAGTGCGGCGTGGGGACCCACGCCGAATCGGCCCTCCATGTTCGTCTCGACGGCAAGACCGAACGTTTCACGGCCTGGGTGGGCGTGGATGATTCGGCCGGCGGCAACGGCTCGGTCGAGTTCCAGGTGTACGGCGACGGCAACAAATTGTCCGACAGCGGTGTGATGAAGGGCGGCCAGGACGCCAAGCGCGTGGATGTGGACCTCAAGGGCGTCAAGCACCTTGTGTTGCTCGTGACATCGGCCGGCGGCAACACCCAGTTCGACCACGCCGACTGGGCTGAAGCCGAGTTCCAGGTCGCCGGCGCAAAGCCCGAAGCCATCGACGCCCCGCAGTTCCACGAGGAGCGGATCATCCTGACGCCGAAGCCCGGTCCCGAGCCACGCATCAGCGGGCCGGAGGTGAACGGCTGCCGGCCCGGCCGGCCGTTCCTCTACCGTATTCCGTGCACGGGCACGCGGCCTCTAGTCTTTGCGGCCGAGGGCCTGCCGGCGTCGCTCCGCCTCGACTCGGCCACGGGCATCATTACCGGCAAGGCGCCGGAGGAGTGCGGCAAATACGCTGTCACGCTGAAGGCGAAAAACGAGACCGGGACCGATGCCCGCGGCTTCACGATTGTCGTCGGCGACACGCTCGCCCTCACCCCGCCGATGGGCTGGAACCACTGGTACACGTGGTACACGCAAATCACGGACGAGCACGTGCGGAAGGCGGCCGACGCCATGATCGCGTCCGGCATGGCCGACGTCGGATACCAGTACGTCAACCTCGACGATTGCTGGATGGTCAAGTCCGGCTCCGACGCGCCGCCGCGCGACGACCAGGGGCGGATGCGGCCGAACGAGAACTTCCTGAACATGAAGGCCCTGGCCGATTACGTGCACGCCAAGGGCCTGAAGGTGGGCCTCTATACCTCGCCGGGGCCGGCCACGTGCGCGAGGTATGAGGGCTCGTACAAGCACGAGGAGATCGACGCCAAAACGTATGCCGAGTGGGGCTTCGACTTCCTCAAGTACGACTGGTGCTCGTACGGCGGCGTGGCCAAAAGGGATAACCTGGGCGAGGGGCTCGATCGGCTCCAACGTCCGTATCGCCAGATGGGCGACATCCTGAAGACCCTCCCCCGCGACATCGTTTTCAACCTCTGCCAGTACGGCATGGGCAACGTGTGGGAGTGGGGGGCCGAGGTGGGCGGGAACTGCTGGCGGACCACGGGTGACCTCGGCCTGCGTCAGGGCGGCCAGTTGCCAGGGTGTTTTCACATCGGCCTGGAGAACGCCCGGCACTGGGAACACGCCCGCCCCGGAGCGTGGAACGACCCGGATTACATCCTCATCGGGTACGTGGGGAACGCCCGTAAAATGAGCGCACCGCCGCAGATGACCCCGCTGACGCCCAACGAACAGTACGCCTACATGGCGATGTGGTGCCTGATGGCCTCCCCGCTTATCTACTCCGGCGACATAACCCGCCTCGACGATTTCACGCTGAATGTCCTTTGCAACACCGAGGTCATCGCGGTGGACCAGGACCCGCTGGGCAAACAGGCCCGGCCCCTTGTGCAGACGAGCGACGACCTGGTCCTGGCGAAGCCGATGGCCGATGGCAGCCTGGCTGTCGGCCTCTTCAACTTCGCCGAGGTCGCCCGCGAGATGACCGTCACGTGGGGGCAGTTGAACCTGACGGGCCCGCAGCGCGTCCGCGACCTCTGGCGGCAGAAAGATCTCGATGAGGCCGACGGACGGTTCTCGGCCCAGGTGACCCGCCACGGCGTTATGCTCGTCCGCATGTGGCCAAAGCCGTGAACGGGAATTCGGGGGACACCCATCAATGGCATTAAGATTAGCCCCCAAGGCCCTTGGGTCGGCGATTCGGGCCGGCGCAGATCGGCCCTGGCGCTGCCTTGCGCCCCGGTTCGTGGGGTCCCTCGCCGCACAGAAACGCCTCAAATCCCCTTATCTTAATGCCATTGGGGACACCCATAACCGTGCCCTGTTCCGCCCCGCCACGGGCGGGTAAACTTCGTCCCGGTCCCGATCCCGGCGCGCCGGGAGAGGACTATGGACGGACAGGCAAGGGCGCGCCACAGGGGTCGCGGCTAAGCACGTGTAATTTTGCTTACTTCCCGGTTCCCCGGCCTGCCCGCCGTCTTGTCCACCATAGTCCCGGCGTGCCGGGACGAAGGCGGAAGCCCCGGCGTGCCGGGGTGGTGGTGGGTTCCCGATTCCCTGTTCCCGCCTTTCCCTCCTTTGCTGTAAGTCCTTATTTTTCGTTTTGCAGAAATGGCACTTACGTTCGAGGTCGTTGACGTAAGTCGTTTTGAACTTGTGGGGGATCTCGCGGCCCCGGCCCACCGGCCTTACGCCTTGGTCACAGCCTCGGCCACGAGGTCGCCCACCTGGCTCGTCGTATATCCCATCTTGCCCGCGGCAGCGTCAGCTGGCGGCTACATACCTTCCGGCGCGGCCGGCCTCGAAAACGATCTCCACCTTGTCGCCCTTCCGGAACTTGCCCTGGAGCGGCACCAGGATGAAGTTCTCCGTAATCGCGGCCTTCGTGTCCTCGCCCTTGACGATCTTGGCGCCCGCGATGCGGTGCGGAAGGAGTTCCATGACGGGTTGGCCCGGCCAGGCGCCGTCCTCGTTGGCCGTGAGGGTGAGCACGTAGCGGTTGCCCTCCATCACAAGTTTCTGTTCCCAGGCCGGCGGGCCTCGCAGCGGCCGGGCTTCCCACGCCGGGTCGCCGTAGAAGGCCACCGTGTCGCGGTCCCACAGCAGGCCCATCTCGTCGCGGTCGGTCAGGTGGTGCCTGGCGGCCAGTTGGTCCAGCAAAGCGGGGTTGCGCTCTTCATCATATCGCTCGAAGTTCACCGAAGCGCTCTTGGGGTACCGCGTCTCGATCTCGTGGAGCATCGCCTGCATGTTGACGAAGAACGCCTGCGCCAGCGTCCATCGGCCTGGCTGACCAAGGTACACTTCCTGGATGCCCCACCCGCCCTTGCCATACCACGTGGGCACGGTGTACCCGAACATCTGCACCACGCCCGCCGAGTGGATGAGGCTGGTGACCATGCAGTCGCGCCCCGCGATGTTCCCGATGAGGCAGTTGCCCACCGGCAGGTACACCTTGGGGTTGGGCGAGTGGATGTCGTACCGCTGGCGGGCCGTGTCGAGGCCGAACAACTGGCCGTCCTGGTGCCGCAACTGGCCGTTGCGGTACGAGTAGCCGATCTGCCAGTCGTGCTCGGTGGCGTGGCCCGACGTGATGAAGCCGTCGGGCTTCTGCTGGTTGAAATAGTCGACGATCGCCTTCGTGGAATCGTTGGGGCAGCCCTGGTCCTCGATCTTGCCGTCGCGGGTCTTCACGCGCATCGACCCGGCCTTGCCCTCGTCGAACAGGACGCCTTCCTCGAAAGGCCCCATCCATCCGCCGCTCGTGCCCGCCAGGACTTTCTTCAGGACGAGAGGCTCGAGGCGGCGGGTCAGGCGGTGGACAGCCACCACGAAATCGCGCCCCGCCTCCTCGGGCCGGGCCACGAAACAGGCATAATTGGCCCCTGCGGCAGCCAGCGGCTGGCGAACCTCGCCGACGCCCTCGTTCCACGTGATGACACGGGCGCCGTACTTTTCCTTGAGGGCGGCGACCACGGGGGCCCAGTCCTTGTCGCCGGCCGTCTTGGCGCTGATGACCACAGCGTAGAAACCCTTGGCCGGCGGTGAGTTTTCCCCGCCCCGCGCAGGCAAGGTCCAGAAAAGCAGGGGGAGGATCGAGAGCATCGCCAGGCGAATCCGGTTCATGGGTTTCGGCTGCACCGCGCGGAGCACCTACCCTTCGACGACGGCGTCGGCCACGAGGTCGCCCACCTGGCTCGTCGTATATCCCATCTTGCCCGCCGCCAGGCTCTTGAGTTTCTTCGCCGTTACGAAAGCGATGGCGGATTCGATGCGGTCGGCCGCCGGCTCCTCGCCGATTTCCCGCAGGAGCATCGCGAGCGCCCCGATGGCCGCCAGCGGATTGATCTTCCCCTGGCCGGTGTACTTCGGCGCCGAGCCGCCGATCGGCTCGAACATCGAGAGGCCCTCGGGGTTGATGTTGCCGCCGGCGGCGATGCCCATGCCGCCCTGGATCATCGCCCCCAGATCCGTGAGGATGTCGCCGAACATGTTCCCCGTCACGATCGTGTCGTAGTACTCGGGGTTCTTGACCATCCACATGCAGCACGCGTCGACGTGGTTGTAGTCTTTCTTGATGTCGGGATACTCTTCGCCGACTTCGAGGAACGTCCGGTGCCAAAGGTCCCCCACGTACGTCAGGACGTTCGTCTTGTGCACCAGGGTGAGCATTTTCTGGTCGTTGCGTTTTCGGCAGAGTTCGAAGGCGTACCGGATGCACCGCTCCACGCCGCGTCGCGTGTTGCACATCACCTGCGTTGCGACCTCGTGCGGCGTGCCTTTGTACTGGATGCCGCCCATCCCCGTGTAGAGGCCCTCCGTGTTCTCTCGCACGATGGTGAAGTCCACGTCCTCGGGCTTCTTGCCCACGAGCGGGCAGGGCACGCCGGGGTACAGTTTCACCGGCCTCAGGTTGATGTACTGGTCGAGTTCGAACCGCAGGCGCAGCAGCAGGCCCTTCTCCAGGATGCCCGGGGCGACGTGGGGGTCGCCCACGGCCCCGAGGTAAATGGCGTCGAAGGCCTTCAGCGCCTGGATTTCCTCGTCCGTGATGA
>JAPLMM010000071.1 GCA_026387035.1 Planctomycetota bacterium | reverse complement strand
GGGTTTCAAGGAACGTGCGGCTCGGTTCTACGCCGCCGCCTCGCTCCGCGCCCGCCAGTCCAAGGGTTATGTCCCCCAGGAAGCCCAGAAGGCCGCCATCGCCGACCAGTACGAAATCCCCGCCCGGGACAAGGCCATCGCCATCTACCTGGACCTCGCCCAGATTTACATGAGCAAGAACGATCTGCGTGCGGCCGTCGCCTACTACCAGCGCGTCCTCAACCTCGATCCGGGAAACACCGCCGCCACGAACGCCCTTAAACAGATCGAGGAATCCTTGAAGCGGCAGGCCGCCGAACGCAACCAAAACCCAAGCCGAACCGGCGGCGGCAAGGATAAGAAGGACGACCAGCCGAGTTGGCGCAACGGGTATACCCGCGACTACAGCCCCGGGGCGTACAAGAACCGCTACTCACCGCACGGCTCATACTGGTAATAAAAAAGCCGAGGCAAGGGCCCGGTTCCGCCGCGGCGTGGCCGTAGGTGCATCCTGGGGGGTCGTCGGGATTTTTACTGTACTTGGTCGCTTAATTCGTCGTAGAATAATAGGGGAGTTGGTGGCTCCAATCCTTTACCAATGTAGAAGGCGCAAGGAGGGTTGACGCGATGAAACGCTTAGCCATCGCCGCCGTGCTCGTCGGAATCGTCGCCCTTGTCGCCGGCTATGCCCGGGCTCAGGACCTGCCCTGGAAGCCGGCCGAGCCGAAAGTTCCGCCTGCGCAGAATCTACAGCCCGCTCCGCCCGCAGGCGCCCCGGGGGAAGTGCCTCCGGCCGAAGTGGCTGCGGCGGAAAAGCCCGCCGTTGACCTCGAAAAGGCGCTGACGCCCGAACTGTATCAGCGGGCCATCAAACCCATCCTTTACCAGATCGAACAGGCCGACAAGGTGCTCGGGCTCTATAACAAGGAGATGGCCAAGCCCGCGAAGGAACGCAACGACAAACGCGCGACCGAGTTCCGCGAAAATGCCGCCCGATTCTATCTGGCCGCCTCCCTGAAGGCCCAACAGGCCAAGAAGATGGTTCCCGAGGCCGAGAATCAGAACGCCATCAGTACCCAGTACGAAATTCCCATGCGCGATAAGGCCATTGAGATCTACGCCAGCCTTGCCGCCCAACGCATGGAGAAGAAGGACATCCCCGGGGCCATCAGGTACTACCAGCAGATCGTCAGGATCGACCCGGAGAACGCCCTTGCCAAAGAGGAACTTAAGAAGATTGAAACCGCTCTGAAGGCCCAAAGGGAGGCCGCCAAAAAGCCGGCCGATGCCCGCTCCGGCCACGACGAAGACAAGGATCAGCAACCCATCAGCCGCCCCCCCGGAAACTACACCCCTGACTATAACGACAAACACGGCGGTACGGATTACCGGGATCGCGGCACCCGCCAGGACAAGTACCGCTAGGCGCATTCGGCTGCCTTGACAGTTTCGGCGGACCGGGACAACCCGGTCCGCTTTTTTGCATCCTGACGGGGGTTGCCGTCTGAATTTTGGGCCATCCTCAGATTATCGGACTCTTCTGGCCCGGTTCTCCCTCCCATCCCATTTTAACAATTCTTAAATTGAAGTTGACTTGGGGATGCATCCGATAGATAATGTGGCAATGTGGGAGGGATAGCGAGTCTGCGCAGCGTTGCCCGCTGCCACGTCTCAATCTGAAAGCGAGGGAGAGCCCAATGAAAGAGGTCTATTCCACAGGCGAGGCCGCCAAGGTCTGCCGCATCAGTCAGCAGACGGTCATTCGCTGCTTTGACGCCGGCAAACTGGAAGGATTTTACGTCCCGGGGTCCCGCTTCCGGCGCATTCCGCGCGAAAACCTCATCAAGTTCATGCGCGAGAACAACATCCCGCTTTCCAACCTGGAACCCGGCAAAAAGAAAGTCCTCGTGGTCGACGACGAACCGGAACTGGTGGACCTCTGGGTCGACGTCCTGGAGCGCGACGGGCGATTCGAGGTCAAGACCGCGTCAACAGGCTACGACGCCGGCCTCCTCACCCAGCAGATCCGTCCGGACCTCATTGTGCTGGACTACATGCTGCCCGACATCAATGCCGGCGTCGTCTGCAAGACGATCCGCAGCAACCCGAGCCTCGCCAACACCCAGATTCTCCTTATCAGCGGGATCGTCGAGGAAGAGAAGGTGCGCGCTCTGTACGACCTCGGCGTCAAGGCGTTCATGCGCAAGCCGTTCCGCATCGACGATCTGGTCGCCAAGATCGCCGAACTGTTGAACGTGTAGGCCGGATTGGGGAGCGGTTATGGCCGCCTCGCGCCTCCAACGCAGAAAGGTGGAACTCCTCCTGGACACGGTGGAGCGCCTCCCTACCCTGCCCGGCGTCGCGCAGCGGCTCCTGGGGCTGCTCTTGTCGGCCAACCCGAGCGCCCGCGAGATCCAACAGGCCATCGAGTCCGACGCCACCCTGGCCGCACGGGTCCTCAGCCTCGCGGTGCGGGCGAGCGAGGCAGGCCGGTATGTGACAACCATTCAGGCTGCTCTCAAGGCGGTCGGCCTCCAGGAAATTCTCGCCGACCTGCTGAGCATCAGCATCCTGGACACCGAGGTTCTTCGCCGCGCCAAACTGGTGCGTCTGTGGCGTCACAATTTGGCGACCGGCATGGCGGCCCAGATCATTGCCGCACGCCTCGGCACGGTTTCGCCCGACGAGGCCCTTCTGGCCGCCCTCGTCCACGACATCGGCCACCTCGCTCTGGCTTCGCTCATGCCCAAGGCGTTCGGCGCTTGTTTTGAGCACATCGAGGCCACGGGGGCCGACCTCCTCGAGGCCGAACGGGATATCCTGAGCGTCGACCACGCAGTCATCGGCAGGCAACTGGCGCAGCGCTGGGGCTTCCCTCCGGCCCTCCAGAACGTCATCTGGTTCCACCATCAGGCGAATGTGCCCGCGGCCGAGGAAAACGGCGCCGCCCGGCTCATCCAGGTGGTCCGGCTGGCGGACCTCATCGCCCGCCAGGAAGGCTTCGGATACCATCCGTCCGAACAGGTTCGGGACAACACGGCCGAGGTGGCCGAGCGGCTCGGCCTGTCGGGCGTTCACGCCGAGGAGATCGGCCAGCGCGTCGCCGAAGCCGTCGAACTCAACGCCCGGGCCATCGGCATGGAGGACGAGCCGACGCCGGGCCAGTTGTGGCGCCTGGTGGTGGCGGCGAACGAACGGCTCGGAACGTTCTATCGGACGGCCTCGGAACGCCGGCGCGAACTCCAGGCCCACACCCATCGGGCAGACCTTTTAATCCAATTGAACGGCCGGCTGGCCGCCTGCCGCTCCAGCCGCGAGGTTCTCGAGACCGTCGCCGACACGGCCCGCGAGGTCCTCGGCCTGCGGACCGTCGTCGCCTACTTGTTGGCCCGGAATCTCGACTACATCGAAGGCGTCCGCTGCACCGCCGAAGGCGGCATCGAAGACCGTTTCCTGTACGAGGTTTCCGAGAGCCAGACCCTTGAGACCCTGCTCGCGGATCGTTCCGGACCCGCGGGCGCCGTGCTCGTGCCGGTCCGCGCCGAGCGGGTCGAGAGTTGGCTTTTCGAGCGCGCGGGCGAGCGCCTTGGCCCAGGCCCGTTCTACACGATCCCGATGATCATCGAAAACGTGAAGGTGGGCGGCATGGTCTTCACCCTGCCCGCAAGGCGGACGGACCTCGAGGCCCACGAGACGGCCGAACTCGTGGCGCTGGCGAACCTGGCGGGCGTCGCCGTCAAACGCGCCCAGGCCGAAGCCGACCTTATCACCCTCTCGGAGGAACTCGCCGAGGCGAACCGTGAACTCGCCCTCGCCCAGGAAACCCGCCTCCAGCAGCGAAACGTGGCCGCCCTCAGCGAAATGGCCGCCGGCGCCGCCCACGAAATCAACAACCCCCTGGCCGTCATCAGCGGCCGGGCCCAGCAACTCCTCGGCGGCGAAAAGGACACCGCTCGCCGCAACATGCTTCAGAGCATCATTGACCAGGCCCAGCGCGCGAGCGACATCATCCGGGAACTGCGCCAGTTTGCCCGTCCGCCCCAGCCTCAGCCTCAGGCGGTGGATGCCGCGGCCCTGGCCAAGGCCGTCGCCGACGAATTCCAGGAGCAACTGAAGGGTTCCCCCGTGACGCTCCGCGTGGAATCACAGCAGGCGGCCCCGCCGATCCGGGTCGATGCGGAACAGATCCGCGACGCCCTGCGAGAGGTCGTCCGGAACGCCGTCGAGGCGTGCGTCCAGGGCGGCCACGTGACGGTAATGGTTCGGCCGCTCGCCGTTGAAGCGGCCGTCCGAATCGCCGTGGCCGACGACGGGCCCGGCATGGAACCCCAGGTCCGCGCGCGGGCCTTCGACCCTTTCTACTCGGGCTACGAGGCCGGCCGCCATCGCGGACTCGGCCTGCCGAAGGCCTTCCGGGCCGTGCAGGCCAACGGGGGGCAGATGGCTTTGGAATCGACGCCGGGCCAAGGCACGACCGTGCGGATGACGTTTCCCGCGGCCGAAACCGAGACGCCCGCTTGAGGACGGGAGCGGGGACGCCCCTTGCTCCGAGGTTGAGAAAAGGAGACACGAGGCAAAACGGATTCGTCGGCCGTCGCCGCCAGGGCCGACCGATTCGCACACATAAACCACGGTGGGGTGCGATGCCTTCTCCCTCCCCCCTCGCTCTCGCGGCTAGCCCTCACCGTGGCTGATAACGACGGAGGCCGAGCGACACAGCCGGTGCGTCGTTCGGCCTCCTTGAGATAAAGAAAAGCCGAAAGGTGACGGAATCGAACGGAATCGAAGGGAACGGTTATGAGTCCATCGAGTGCTGAAGTCGCCCGGACGGAGTTCGAGGCCCGGATCCTCGTGGTCGACGACGAGCCGGACGTCGCCCTCCTGGTGTCCGAAACGCTCCGCGAGGCCGACCCGTCCTGGCAGATCGAGACGGAAAGCGATCCCGAGCGGGCCCTCGCGCGCGTGACCGGGGAACCGTTCGACTGCCTGATTACGGACCTGGTGATGCCCCACGTGGGTGGCCTGAGCCTGGCGGAGAAGGCCAAGGCGGCCAACGAGGACATCGCGCTGATCGCGATCAGCGGCCGCGGAACCCTCGAAACCAGCATCGAAGCCCTCCGCCTGGGATTCACCGATTACATCGAGAAGCCGTTCGACCTCGAAGGCCTCCAGCGCGCCGTCTGCCGCACCCTCCGCCGGCAGGTCCGCGACCAGCGCCTGAAGCACCATTTCGCCGAACTCGCTCAGACCAAGGCCCGCATGGAAGCCGAGCAGGCCCAGATCAGCCAGAAACTCGAAATCGCCAGCCACGACCTCGTCCGGTCGAACCGGCGGATGGCCCGCCAGATGGAGGACCTGGCGACCACGGCCGACGTCGCCCGCTCCCTCATGGGCATCTTGGAACTGGAGGACCTCCTGGGCCTGTGCGCCGAACTGGTCGGCGACCGCGTCTCCTGCCAGACCAGCACCATCGCCCTTTACGAGGCCGATGACGGAGCCGTTGGACTCATGGTCCGCGCCCATCCCGATTCCGAGGAATCGCCGACGCTCTGCTGGCTTCGGACGCCGATCCGCTCCGGCGTCATCTGCCGCGCCGTCCAGAGTCGAAAAACCATCCACATCAACGACCTGGCCGACAGCGTCCTCGTGGACTTCCAGGAACGCGAGTTCTGGCAGACGGGCAAACTCCTGGCCGTTCCGATCCCGTTCCAGAAGGACGCGGTCGGCGCTGCCGTCCTCCACCGCCCGCCCGAGGCGCCCGACTTCCAGGCCGCCGACGTCAAGCGCGTCACGGCCCTGGCGAACGTCATGGCGCCGGCGATCCTGTCGGCCAAGGTTCACCACCGGCAGCGGTGCCAGGTCTATGCCTCGCTCGAGATGGTGGCGGTGGCCAACGAGGACCGGTTCCCGTACCTGCGAGGCCACTCGGCCCGCGTGCTGGCCTACGCCCAGCCGCTCGGCCAGGCCGTCGGCCTCAGCCAGTCCGAGACCGGCGCCCTCCAGATTGCCGCCCGCCTTCACGACATCGGATACGTCGTGATCCCGCACACGGTCATCAACCACAGCGGGCCTCTTTCGGATGACCAGTGGGAAGTCGTTCGCCGCCATCCCGCAGTCGGCGCGGACTTTCTGAAACCGCTCGAGTTTTTCGGCGAAGTCGGCGACGTCATCCGCGCCCACCACGAATCCTACGACGGCACCGGCTATCCGGAGCAGAAGGCGGGTGAAGAAATCCCCCTGGTCGCACGGGTCCTGACGGTGGCCGACGCCTTCGACGGCATGACGAGCCACCGCCCCTTCCGCGGGGCCATTTCGCGGGATGACGCCCTCGAGCAGATCCGGAAACTCGCGGGCCAGCAGTTCGACCCCCAGGTGGTCGAGGCGCTCGTCGGCCTGCCGCCCGAAACGCTCGACGAAATCGCCGACAGTTGGCGCTAACAACGCCCAACGCCCCACCTTGAGCGCAGCGAAAGGTGGGGAACGCCGCCACCGCCAATGCCGCCAATGCTTGACTTCCCAGGCGGGCCTGCCTTACACTTGGCCGACTCACACGACCAGCACCCGCTCTTTTCTCACGCCAAGGGACACCGATCCGATGAAGACCCGCGTTCTCGTGGCCGCGGAAGGCGGCGCCAATGAGGAGGCCGTCCGCCAAGCCGCTCACGCCCTCGCCGACGGTCAAATCATCGTCTTCCCGACGGAGACCGTTTACGGCATCGGGGCCAGTGCCGTCAACCCGCAGGCCATGGCCGAACTGGATCGCCTGAAGACCCGCGCGCCGGACAAGCCCTACACGCTTCACCTCGCGGGTCCGGAGGAATCCGCCCGCTACGCCGGCCCCTTGTCGCCGCTCACAGAACGGCTGATTCGCAAAGCCTGGCCGGGACCGCTCGCCCTCGTGGTTCCCGACCGCCGGCCGAAAGACGCCGACACGGGCGGCCTCATTGAAGAGGGCATTTATTACAATGGGACCGTGGGCCTGCGGTGCCCCAGCGATTCCGTCGGCCGCGCTATTCTTCGGGCGGCTGGCGTGCCAGTCGCCGCGTCGAGCGCCAACGCCGCCGGCCGGCCTCCGCCCCGCGAGGCCCGTGAGGTCCTCGCCGAATTCGACGGCAAGGTCTCCCTGATTGTGGACGCGGGCCCGACCGCATACGCCCGCCCGTCGACGGTCATTCGCGTCCGCGAGGACGATTCCTACGAAATCCTGCGCGAAGGGGCGATCACCGCCCGCCGGGTCCGCCGGCTGGCGCGGACGCGGCTCCTCATCGTGTGCACCGGCAATTTGTGCCGGAGCCCCATGGCCGTCGGGCTCGCCAAGAAGATGCTCGCCGATCGCCTCGGGTGCGACCCGGAGGAACTGGAGGACCGCGGCCTCGAAATCGCCAGTTGCGGCACCGGAGCGGGCGGAGACCAGCCCGCCAGCACCAACGCCGTCGAAACCATGCGGGAGGAGGGCGTCGACATCCGCCACCACCGAAGCCGGCCGATGACCGTTGACTCGCTCCTCGCCGCCGACTATATTTGGGTGATGACACGGGGGCACCTCGAGGCCGTGGAGGCACTCGCCCCGGAGGTGGCAAACCGGGCCGTCCTTATCGACCCCGACGGTAAGGACGTCTCAGACCCGATACGGGGAGACTTGGCCGCATACCAAGCCTGTGCCCGACACCTTGAACGGGCGGTGGCCCACCGGATTCAGGAGATCGCGTGATGAAAATCGCCGTGGGTAGCGACCACCGGGGCTTCCAGACCAAAGAGCGACTGAAAAACCAACTGGTCAACCAGGGCCACGACGTCTCCGACTGCGGCGCCGAATCGGAAGCGTCCAGCGACTACCCCGACTTCACCCTTCCGGTGTGCAACGACGCCAACGTCCTCTGCCTCCCCGCCGACCTGCTGAGCGAGGAACTCATTCGCCGAATGGTTGACGTCTGGCTCACCACGCCGTTCGAGGGCGGCCGGCACGCCCGGCGCATCGCCAAGGTCATGGCCGCCGAGCGCTACCTCTGCGGTCCCCAGGGCCAGGACGCCCCCAAGAAATCCAAGAAAGCCAAAACCTGATCGCCCGCCTCCCACGCCCGGCGATGGCCCCCCCAGGAATTTCCTGGGTAATACATCCCGATTTTTTCCTTGACATCATTCGGGCAGGGCGGGTATGCTCCTATTCGTAAGCAAAGACAGGAGAAGAAGGAGCACGTCAGGATAAGGGGGGCTGCGGTGGACCGAACGGCTCACCATCGGTATCGCTTGCGCTGGGCGATTATCATCTCTCTGGCGGTGTTCTCTTGCGCGGTCGCGGTGGGTCTTTCGCCTGCGCGCGGCCAGGGGAACCCCGGCGCCAAGCGGCGCGCTCCCGCGCCGCCTTCCCCCGAGGAGATCACGCTCCGATCCCGTGCGATCCGCGAGGCGGTCGAGCAGTGCGCCGCCCTCATCGAGGCGGGGGACCATCGTAAGGCCGTGCCGATGCTGGCGGACCTGCGGCGGGCCCTGGCGAAGCAGGCCAAGGGCGAGGACGATTTGGCCCGCATGGCCGCCCGCGAGTTGCCGCGGGTCGACGCGCTGGTGGCCCGAGTCGCGCTGGACTCGAAGGCGCCCGACAAGGCGCTCGACTTCATCCGTCCCTACGTCGAGCCGCGCGACGCCTACAACGCCGACCATGCCGACTGTTACCTGGTGGCGGGCGATGCGCTTCTCGCGCTCGGCAAACCGTACGACGCATTGGTGATTTTCGATTGGATGGCGGGCCAGACGCAGGGCGTCCCGCTGGTGCGGGCGGCGGAGGGGTGCGGCCGGGCGCTCCTGGCCCGTAAGGAGTTCCAGAAGGCCGTCGAGTCCTTCCGCTTCGCCGTCGATTACGCCCGCGAGTATGCCTACGACCAGGAAGCCCTGATTCGTCGCCTCGAAGGGCTGCTTCGGCAGGCCCAGCGTCTGGCCGACATGGACCTCTACGGCGAGGACTTCGTGCGGTACCGCGATGCGGAACACCTGCGCCGCGTGCAAGGCAAGCACGCCCCCGCTCGCTCGGTGTACCTCGAGATCATCCAGAAGTGGCCGGAGAGCATCTACGCCGAGGCCTCCCGCCTCTACGCCGCCCAGTGTCTCGTGGCCATGGGCAAAATCCCCGAGGCGAAGCAGGAACTGGCGGCCTTCCGGGCCTCGGACCCGTACGGCCTGTATCGCGGCGAGGCGGTCCTGGAGATGGGCCGCATCGCCCTGGAATATGACCTCGCCCCCCAGGCCGCCAAGGGGTGTTTCCTCTTACTTCAGACCTGGCTCAAGGAGGTTCAGGACAAGACGCCGCTCAATATCGAGAAGTTGGCGGTCCGCGAGGCGGCCGAGAGGATCACCACGCCGCCCGTCCAGGAAAAGTTCGTGGACTTCTGGGGCAACGTCAAGAAGAACGCCGTCGAGCCGGGACAACTCGTCAACCGCAAGACCTGCCCGTGGTACCTCGACGACCTCAAGGAACAGATGGCGATGTATCTTGGGTTCCTCGCGTTCGTGGAGGGCAAGAAAGATGAAGCCCTGGCCTGGTACGCGAAGATCTTGGAATGCGACCCGGCCACCCGGCGCATGGACACCGCGGGCGAGTGGAACGATTACTCCCGCCTCAAGTGGGGCGCGGAGCACGGGTATCTCTACGCGTTTCCGCAGGAACTGGCGCTGTTCAAGGACCCCCGGCACCGGCTGGGCGTGCTCCTCTGCGACTTCTACTACTGCACGGAGCGCAATCAGGATGGCATCGCTCTATCTCGCCGTTTGCTCGCGTTCAGGTACGGAACTCTGCGCGGTTCTGAGCGGGACTATGTCTATTTCATACTGGGATCGTTGCTTCAGCGCGCCGGGGACCGCCCAGGTGCGCTCTCGGCTTTTGAGAAAGTACTCCTGAACAAGAACTCGACACTCACCGAGCGACGCGCCGCACTGGCCGCCGGCCGGTTGGCCATCACGAACCCGGACGGTACGGTGCGCGAGAGAGGGAAGCGCTATTTGCTCCAGTTGTCGCAGTCCCGCAACAAAGATTCTTTCGCATACACGGCGATGATCGCTATCGGAACACACATCGCACGACACGAGGACCGGACGGCAGGAATCGCCATCTTGCGGGCGGTTCCCGACGATGCCGGACCCTACAAGGGGATGGCAAACGTTCTGGCGAGGATGTACGGCGGAGAGAGCATCGAGTCCATTATGAAAGCGGAGGAAGCCCCGTGAAAACGCGCCATGTTTTGCTGTGCCTGGTTCTTGGTTGTGCGTCTTTGAGCCTATGTCTGAAGGCCGTGGGTGACGAGGGGGAATTTCCAGTCACAAACCGCCCCGGAAGTGTGGATCAGGACTGGAAGGTTCCCGAAAATCCGGCGGACGAGGTCTCGCCAGCGGCATCGTTGCGCCGGTTCGAGTACGCCGGGCACACCATGCTCGAAATCATCAGCCGCATCTTGATACCGCCGAACGATTACCCGCACGTGGAGTGGATCTTCATGAAGTTTAACAAGAGGGCCTATGGCGCAGATTCCGACTACGTGGATTTTGAAGGCTATCCGGAAAGCGGAGTAAAGGGCATCGCCACAGGCCCGGATGGCAACCCCATTGAGGGGCCGTTGAAAATCCAGGTGGTCCAGATCGACCTTGCCCCTCAAACCGCCGGTCAGTTCCCGTTGCGGGCAGAGGGCCTCTTGGGCAAATACTTCCAGCAATCAAGCAAAGGAGGCATGCCACAGTGGTTTTGGCGCGCGAAGGTTCAGGACGAGGGCGAAAAGCATATCGAGTTGACCTGCCGGGATAAATGGGTCCCTCGCAACCCGCCCAACTTCGGCATAGACCCGAATGTCTCTTGGCTCAAAGCCTGGGCCATGGACGAGGCGGGCAATGCCCAGGAGGAAATCTGGATCGACTTCAACATCTATGCAGATGAGGAATACATTGTTCTATACAGAGCCGTCACGCAGCTTCGAGACGGTGGCGACATATATGCTTCGGTGAAAATCCAAGAAGGTGTTCTGCGTTACACGCCGGCGGGGGCGACGCGCTTTGTCATCACGGCGTCCCAATACGTGACCGAGGGGGAGCCCGAGTACAAGGAAGCCCGCATCGAGGTGCCGATTCTTGACGCTAGGTGGAAAGAACGAACGGAGAACAAGGGGTTCGACCCGTACATGAACCCGCCGTGGACCCCGCCGTGGGTGGTCGTCGGGATCGGGGTTGATAGGAAGTCTGAGGCCTCGCAACTCCAGTTGAGCCAGTCTATTCCGTTCGGCGAGGTTGCCATCGCGATGGATGAGAATAGCGGCACGCTCGCCGACATCTCCCCGGACACTGCAACGGGCGCCTTGACCCCGACGGACGTCACGGGCAAAAAGAAAGGACCGCCGGGCGCGGCCGAGGCGAAGAAAGCCGGCGAGAGGCTCGCGGCACTCCTGGTTTCCGTGAAACAAACCCTGGAGCGCAACGTCAAGTTCTATCGGATAAAGGACACGGGCGACCATGAATGCACCTTGACGGATGAGGAGGCGCAGGCCATGCTTGGCCCGGCGGCGACACTATGGAAGGACCAGGCCGTCGTCGATCTGACAAAGGTGGGGAGCGTCACCCCGGTCACCATCAACGAAGACTTGGGGGAGAAGCCGACCAAGGATGCGATCATAGAGAAGGTGCTGCCGCAGGTTCCGCCCCCGGGCCCGGACGACGTGCACGTCGTCGTTCTCTGGGACTACGACTTGGGCATAGGCGAAGCATATGCCTTCGGCCGTTACGTGATCGTCAAGAAGGCCTCAACTGCAAGGATGCTTGCCCACGAGGTCGGGCACGCCGAGGGGCTCGGCCACTCGCACGAGGGCGGCAACCTCATGGCGGGTCTGGGCGTAGGCGGAGGAGAACGCATCCGCAAGTGGCAGGCGGACCGCGTGAATCCGTGAACGCAGGGCGGAAGAATAGGGTTCCCC
Organism: Planctomycetota bacterium; assembly: GCA_026387035.1. NCBI lineage: Bacteria > Pseudomonadati > Planctomycetota > Planctomycetota bacterium. The sequence goes on along the minus strand of JAPLMM010000071.1, from coordinate 3,506 downwards.
TGGAAGCGAGGGCGACAATGACTTTGACAAGAGCGATGATGATCGTGGGAGTAATGGCCGGCGCTTTGATGTTTGCCTCCGCGCGTGTGCCCGGCAAGACCCCCGATCTCGGCGGCTCCGGCGGGGGCGCCGAGAAGCGAGCGATCCAACAGGCTGCCGCCGAGCACCTGGAAGCCGTCGAAGCGGGAAATGCGATGAAGTACGGGGGGTTCCGAACGAAGGAGTACTTTGATGCCATCGTAGCGGGAAAGGAGCCGGACATCCGGCCCCTCCTTTCGAAGTACGGAACGAAAGAGTTCGTGCAGGAAATGGCGCGGCAGGTCCGCACGCGGAACTCCGAACTCCTCACTCTCTACGTGCTCGATTGCGCCAGGGGCGTTCTTAGGGACGAGGAGCCCCTGGCCGACATGGCCCGTGAGGCCCTGGACTCTCCCTCCGACGCGTTGCGGGTGATGGCGGCCCGCTGGTACGCCTGGGGGTGGCCCCGGGGGTTGCCCGGGGTTCCGGAAGACCTCCGCAAAAAAACCGCAGAAATCATCCGCCGCCGCTTCGCCGAATCCAAGGGCGAGGAATGCCAGGCGGAGATGAGCATGTACGTCGGAACCCGCGAGGACGCCCCCATGGTGCGGGAAATCTACGTGGCCCATTACCGCCGGTTCCTCCCGCCCGTCATCGACACGCCGCTTGAGGACGACCGGGACCTCAAAGAGAAAAAGGACGCTTGGCGAGCCATGGTGATGCTCCGCCTGTTGGCGGAACTGGGCGACCGGGAAGCGGCCGAGGAACTAAAGGAGCGCGACCCGCAGAAGGTAAAAGATTTGCGAAGCGAGGAGCATTGGAGGAAGCGCCGGGCCGAAGTGGAAGAGCGGATGGGCCACCCCGTCTCGCTCCAGGCCGACGTCGCCGCTTATCTCAATTTCAGCCTGCGCGGCGACGGCGTGACTCTAAAACCCCTGTATGACCTATACGGCGAGGAGGTGTGGCTCAAGGAGGCCATCCGGCAGGCGGAGGAGCGAAAGTCGGAGGACCTTCTCAATCATTTGCTAGTGGCCGGAAGCAACCTGAAATACGATTGCCTCCGCGCCTTGGCCGTCAAGAACCTGGAATCCGACTCCGATTACGTGCGGGGAAGGGCCGTTCAGTGGTGCGAGGAGAACGCGGAAGCGCTCTCCCCGGCCGAACGGGACCGCTACGCCCAGGTGGTTCGCCGATGGTTCTTCGCCTCGGACGGCCAGAATGGGTATGGGCAGATGACGCGAGGGCTCGCGACGCCCGCCGACCTGCCCCTGATCCGCAGTCTTTACTACCGCCGATACAAGATTCCAAAGCGGGGAGATCCGCCCCTGTATTCTTGCGCCGAGGCGTTCCGAGCAAACGGCCAGCGGACTCGCTCAGACATCCTGATCCTCCTGGCGCAGTTGGGGGACGCGGCCCCCTTGCGGGAAATCCGTGCGGCCATCGAGCAGGAGAAAGACCCCCAGCAGCGGTTGTGGGGCATTTTCGTGGCCGTCCGCTTGAAAGACAAGTCTCTGATTCCGCTCATCGCCAAGGCGCTCGACGACAAAAGACCTTCCGAGGAACCGATCGAATCGGATTCGGACCCGGAAGTCAAAAGCCCCCGCGCATGGCTTACCATGTACACGCGTGTGTGCGACCTGGCCGTGCGGGCGATTCGTGAGATAGACCCCCCAGCGGAACGTTGGCCCTTCCGCGTGCCGTGGGCGCGGGAATGGAGGATTGCCTTGGCCTGGCAAGACTTCGACTACAAGCAGGAACTCGGCAAGGGATGGGAATTGCTCGACGAGCACACCACCGTCGAGGTCGTCAACCGCCGGGTGATTGTGGGTTTCACGGACAACCAGATTGAATACGCTCGCCGACATGCGACCGGGCAGAGGGAATGACACAGGCCACCGACAGCCACGCGTCGAATCCCCGCAACGCCCCGGGAGAAGCAAGTTTCCGTGAACTCGCAAGCGTGCCGCAAGGGGTCGTGCGGGTTGCGTCAGGCGGTCTTCTTCGGCAGGCTTTCGCGGATCCGGCCTGCCGCGGCATCCTGTCACGGCGTAGTCCCGATTCATCGGGACGAAGCCGGGTTCCGGGTTCCAAGTTAACCGCACGCGGCCCGCAAGCGGGCCGGCGAACCAAGCCCACCCGTCCCCTAACACCCTCCGTTACTCACTTCGTCAGTCCCTCTGTCGCTCTTCGTCCTCCGCGCTCTCTGCGTCCCTTCGATCCCGGCGCGCCGGGACTCACGGCAGGCCTCTGCGTTGAAACCACCCACCTACAAGTCCCATGAGGGGGCGTGCTCAGGTCGGCAGGGCGGACAGGCTTTCGGTCATCCCCACCAGCACCAGAACGTCCCCTTCGCGGATCTTGGTGTGCGGCATCAGCAGGTCCAGGACCTGCTCCTCGACCACTTCCTCGCCCTCCGGCGTCCGCTTTTTGACCGGCCGCTTGATCGCCACGAGGTTCACTTCGTATTTCTTCCGCAGATCGATTTCGGCCAACGTCCGGCCAATCCACGCCGCCGGCGCCAGGATCTGAACCAGGCCGTGCCCCTCCGACAACTCTACGTGATCGATGATCTCGGGGTTCGCCAACTGGCTCGCCAGCCGAACCGCCATCTCCTCTTCCGGAAAGATGACCTGGTCGGCGCCGATGCGGTCGAGGATGCGCCGCTGGATGTCGCTGGAGGCGCGGCTGATAACCCGTCCGACGCCGAGGGCTTTCAGGGTTGCTGTCGCCAGCGCATTGGCTTCGAAGGCCTCACCGATGGCGACGATGGCGGTGTCCATCTCGTCCACCCCCTGGCTCTTCAGGGCCTCAGGGTCGGTGGCGTCGAGGCAGACGGCCAGGGCGACCTCGTCCCGAATGTGTTCGACGAGGGCCTCGCGGCTATCAATGGCGATGACCTCGTGGCCGGCGTCGGTCAGTTCCTTCGCCAGCCGCCGGCCGAATCGGCCGAGTCCGATGACCATAAAACGTTTCATGGGAATCCTCCCGTCTTTTCTAGCCTACGTAGATATCCGCCTGTGCGTACTTGTATGGCGCCGGCCTGGGCCTCGCCATGAAGGTCATGGCGATGGCCAACGGACCCACCCGGCCGACGAACATGGTCACGGACAGCAGGATCCTGGCGCCGACGCTGAGGGTGGGAGTTATCCCGGTGGACAGCCCGACGTTTCCCAGGGCGGAGACGCTCTCGAAAAGCACCTGAAGGAACGTGGCGCCCTCGGTGAGGGTCAACACCAACGTGTCGCACAAAACAATCAGAAGAAACCATAGAAGGATGGCGTACGCTCTATGCAACGTCTCCTCGTTAATGCGACGACGAAACATGTTGGCGTCGCCGCGTCTCAGTTGGGCCCAGAGCGATACGCCCAGCACCCCCAGCGTCGTGGTCTTGATGCCTCCGCCGGTCGAGCCGGGCGAAGCCCCGACGAACATCAGCACCATAATCATGCAGAGGCTGGTGGTCCGCATCGCGCCGGTATCAACGGTGT
>JAPLMM010000070.1 GCA_026387035.1 Planctomycetota bacterium | reverse complement strand
TCACGCCAATCGTGCGGGCTTCTCCCGAAGACGTTCCGACGATGCGACGCCCGCTCCCTGAACCCCACACACGGATTTGCCCTGCCTTTCCCGCCCTGTCGGCGGTATGAGGACCGGTCGAGACATCCGGCCGGTCAAGTTGCCCGGTTCCCTTCTTTTGACAATCGGCCGGCCCCGGCGTCCGTCCAATTTTTCGCTTCGCCGGTTCCGTTGGCCTCAGACTCAACCACTCGCGGGGCGTTGCGGCCACCCCGTTTCCCCGTTTCCAGGCTCGTTTTCTCCTATCGTACCATGCCGCCCGCCGCGGCGGGTCGGCTCACCTTGTTTCAGTATCGACCAGAAACACAGTCCGCCTGAAACATGATGGGCCCGCGGGTCGGTTCTGTCAAGGCAAAAAGGGCTGTCCCTAAAGGCCGTCCCCCCGCGCCCGCCCGCGCTGTCATCCTGAGAGCAGCGAAGGATCTCGCCGTGGGCCGTTGCCTTTCAATCCGCGATCCGTCGCAGGAAGGATTGTTCCCGGGTCGGTTCCATCGGCCGCTCCCTGTTGGGCTGTCATGCAGGTTGTCGGACGCGCGATGCCCTCCGCTTGAATATCTGCAAAAAAAGTGTTTGACAGGACGGTACGGATCGTTGTACAAAAGGTTCAAGGTTGGGTACTCGGTGCCGGGTGCGTTGCCCGGTCAGCGAGCATCCGAGGCCCCCAAGAGGGCCTGAACGGTTACGAGGAAACAGTATCTGGCACACACGAACTGCTTTCCGGTAAAGGACACTTCCGATGCGCCGAACGCTTCCATGCCGTTTCGTGGCTACATTCGCTGGCAGCCTGGTCTTTGCATTGGCCGGCTCAATGTTTGCCCAACAGGGTCTGGGCATGGAGTCTGAGGCCGGCGGCACGACCGCGGCGGCTTCAGGCGTGAATCTTGCGGCCGCTGCGGAACCCTCCAGTTCTTATGTTTCCGGAGATATGACGCTCACGGCACTCCACGATGGTCATGATCCGGAAAACTCGCGTGATCGCCGCCGCGGATCATACGGCAACTGGCCCAAAAAGGGCGCCCAGTGGGTTCAGTACGACTGGAGTCAGCCCATCAGCACCGGCAAGATCGCTGTCTACTGGTGGAATGATGGCAGCGGCGTCCGCCTGCCTAAAGCCTGTCGGCTGCTCTACTGGGACGGCAAAGACTTCGTCGCAGTGGGCAATCCGTCGGGCCTGGGGGTAGCGGAAAACCAGTACAACACGACGACCTTTGACGAGGTCCGCACGTCCAAACTCAGGCTCGAGATCGACTCCGACGGCGACTACTCTACCGGCATTCTGGAGTGGCGAGTTTACGACACGGGCAAGTCGCCCGACTTCCCGCCATCGGTCGCGGCAGGCGTCGACCGCGTGGTCGTGCTGGGAGGGAAGACTTACCTGTCCGGCGAGTTGAAGACCTTGGGCAACAAGGGCGTCTCGACGACGCTGGCCTGGAGCAAGGCGTCCGGGCCCGGGGAGGTTGCTTTCGCCGACGCGAAGACGCTGGCGACGACAGCGACGTTCTCTGCGGTGGGCGACTATGTCCTCAAACTGACGGCCGGCAAGGACCCGTTGAGCGCCTCGTCCACTTTGGCGGTCAAGGTGGTTCCGCCGCCGCCCGCGACCCACCTCGATCCGATCGATACCAAGCGCTACACGATCGCCAATCCTCTGTGGAACAGCAGGGCGAAGGCCCTGATCGTGAACTGGATCCCCCACTGCATCAGGAAGATCTCCGACCCGGACCTGCCGCAAGGCGGCATCAACAACTTCGTCGACGCAGCCAGCAAACTGGCCGGGAAGCCCCATGGGAAGCACCGGGGCTACGTGTTCTCCAACGCCTGGGTCTACAATACGATCGAGTCGATTTGCATTGCCCTGATGATCGATCCCCGGGGCGATCAAGAGATCGTCAAGGCCCAGGAGGCCATGAAAGCCACCCTGGAGGACTGGATCCCCAAGATCCTGGCGGCCCAGGAACCTGACGGATACCTCCAGACGGTCTTCACGCTCACCGACCGCGAACGTTGGTCACCCAAGCACAGGAGGGATCACGAGGGATACGTTGCCGGCTATCTTCTCGAGTCGGCCATTGCCCACTACCTGATGACGAACAGGACCGACGCGCGGCTGTACCAGGCGGCTAAGAAACTCGCGGATTGCTGGTACGACAACCTAGGCCCCGCGCCGAAGAAGCCGTGGTACGACGGCCATCAGGCCATGGAAATCGCGCTGGTGCGCTTCGGGCGGTTTGTCAACCAGATGGAAGGTGAAGGCAAAGGCGACAAGTACATCGGACTGGCGAAGTTCCTGCTCGACTGTCGGGGAGGGGGCAACCCGTACGACCAGAGCCATCTCCCGGTCGTCCAGCAGTACGAGGCGGTCGGACACGCCGTGCGAGCCGTCTATTCCTACGCGGGCATGGCCGACGTCGCGATGGAAACGGGCGACGCCGACTACCGCAGCGCCGTCATGTCGATCTGGGACAACCTGGTCAACCGGAAGTACTACGTCACCGGCGGCGTCGGCAGCGGCGAAACCTCGGAAGGCTTTGGGCCCGACTACTCGCTGCGCCACAATGCCTACTGCGAATCGTGTTCCAGTTGCGGCGAGATCTTCTTCCAGCACAAGTTGCATATGACGTATCACGACGCCAGGTATGTGGACCTGTACGAAGAGACCCTTTACAATGCCCTGCTTGGCTCCGTTGACCTGGAAGGAAAAAACTTCTACTACCAGAACCCCATGGATTCGAACCGCCTGCGTTACGACTGGCACGGCTGTCCGTGCTGCGTCGGCAACATTCCCAAAACCCTGCTGATGCTGCCCACCTGGACGTACAGCAGGAGCGCCGACAGCCTTTACGTCAACCTCTTCATCGGCGGCACGGTGAAGGTCGAGGGCGTCGCCGGCACCGACGTCGAGATGGTTCAAACCACGGACTATCCCTGGAGTGGCGAGGTTTCCATCACCGTCAATCCTGCCGTGGAGAAGAACTTCAGCGTCAGGGTCCGAGCGCCGGACCGCGGCGTCAGCAACCTGTATGCCGCCACACCCCAGGCCGACGGTATCACGTCGATTTCGCTCAACGGTTCCAGGATTGACCCACCCATTGACAAAGGGTATGCCGTCATCACCCGGACCTGGAAAGCGGGCGACAAGATCGATCTGGTCCTACCGATGAAAATCCAGAGAATCAAGGGAAGCGAGAAGATCGCCGCGACTCGCGGCCAGGTGGCCCTGCGGTACGGTCCGCTGATCTACAACGTCGAGAGCGTTGACCAGGATCCTCTCAAAATCCTCCCTCCTGAGTCTGCCTTGAAGACCGAGTGGCGGGGCGATTTGCTGGGTGGCGTGATGGTCATCAAGGGCGTCTGGGCCGACGGCTCCCCCTTGATGGCAATCCCCAATTACGCCCGCTGCAATCGGGCGCCCGTTGCCCCCGAAGGTAGCGCAGGCGATCGCCGCGAACTCCGTTCATCCGTCTGGTTGCGGGATCAATGAGCAACGGACAAGGGCACGCTTGCCGGACGGCGCGAGGCTCGAGGCCCGGTTCCGCAAGGACCTCCCGGGCGGATGCTTCTTGCGGGATATTCCGGGGGACATGTACCTATTTCCGGCATTTCCGCCCACCCCATCCTGCAGCCTGTCCCGACCCCTCGGGACTCCCCCCGCTTTGCCGCCTGCCGTTCACTCCGCAATTATGCTGTTTCTTTGTCAAATGCGAGATTCCCCGCCGACCCCGAATGCCGCGCCCACGGGTGTCTTGTCGGGCGCGCGGCCGGGAAAATCGGTTTTCGGATTGGTTTTCGTGTTGTCCGCCGGGCCGGCGTATCGTACATTTGAGGCGGGGAGTAAATCGTCATTTCCTGTGAAGGAGTTTTCCCATGCGGCGATGGACGGCGAAGCGGCGTTCGCGACCTGCGGTCTCAATCCCGGCGCGCCGGGACTCAAGCCTGCCGTTGAAGCGGCGGGGGGAATCCTTCGATCCCGGCCCCAACGGGGCGAGCGCGCCGGGACTACGCCGTGGCAGGCAGGGGGAAAAGCAGGATGGGGTGGACGGAAATGCCTGTCGCCGGAAAGCGGGAAAGCGAAATCAGTATTGCGTCCCCCGAATTACTCTGAAAAAGTAAGCATGTCCCCATTTTTCCCCCATTTTTCCCCAACCGTGGTTTTCGGGCAAATCAGCCTCCGAAAGAAGTTGTGATCAGACGCCGCGGAGGCTACCATAAGTGATGACAAGGATACAAGCTACGCTGCCAGATGGCGGGCACGAAAAACGACGGACCAGTACACGGGTGCAAGCAGTTTCGCGTGATCTACACACGCCCGGCCTGGGGTGGTAGAATTATGCGCCGTCGCGAGTGCCGGCACTGCGGCAAGCGGGTAGCCGTCTGGGAGCGTGTCGTGCCTTAGATGTGGCGCTGGCGCGGCAATTGGGCAAAGTGTTGCGGATGGCATCGCCGATACTTACAATGTCTAAGAGGGCGGCGCTTTCGGCCGTTGGGCTGGAGAAGAGCATGGCTACGGCAGAACAACTCAAGGCTTTGGTGCGGAGTTACACTGAAGGTGATGAGGACCGTTTCTTTGCCGTTGCCATGCAGATCGCAGCCCACGCGGCTCGCACAGGCAAGGAGAAGCTGGCCAAAGAGCTTCAGGCTCTTGTTGACGAAGCAAAGAAGCGCAGGCCGCTCGAGACTCGCCCACGCTCCGTTTCCATTGTTCGCCCCGATAGCGCCTTGGCGGGCTTAGTAACAGCATCTTTTCCCCAAACCCGTCTCTCGGACATGGTGTTATCCAAGGTCACCCGCGGTCATTTGGATCGCGTCGTGCTCGAATACGGGGAAGCTGACCGGCTCTTTGCCTACGGGCTTTCCCCAAGACGCAAGCTGCTGTTGGTCGGCCCCCCCGGATCGGGCAAGACGATGACAGCATCCGCTTTGGCTGGCGAGTTGAGCCTGCCCCTCCTAACCGTACAGCTTCATACTTTGATCTCACGTTTTATGGGTGAGACCGCTGCCAAACTCCACTTAGTCTTCGACGCGATGTCCCGCACGAGGGGCGTCTATCTCTTCGACGAATTTGATGCCATTGGCGGACGGCGAGTTGCCACAAATGATGTCGGAGAGGTTCGACGCATCCTGAACTCGTTCCTGCAATTTCTAGAGCAGGACGGCTCGGGCAGCATCATTATTGCGGCGACCAACCTCGTGGGGATGCTGGATGAGGCCTTGTTCCGACGCTTTGATGACGTGGTCCGATACGACCTGCCTACTACAGAGATGGCAAAGCTGCTGATCCAAAACCACCTTGCGGCGTTTGATGTTAGGAACTTGGCATGGGATATCCTTCTGCCCGGCACGCGGGGGCTAAGCCACGCGGAGATCACGCGTGCGTGCGACGACGCCGCGAAGGACACCGTGCTTGCGGATCGATCAGCCATTACAACTGAGAATCTTACCGCTGCGTTGGCCCAAAGGGCGCACCAGGAGTAAACGGGGGGCAACGCAGGATGGCGAAGCTGCGTCATATTCGGGTGGAACGCACGCCATCCGCAGAGCAGTACACATACCCAAGACCAGTCGTTGTGGCCAGGTTTCGTTGCCCTCCGCGCGACCGGGCAATCCATGCGCAGCAGTTAAGGCGGCAACTCCAGGGTGCTGAGGCCTCAGCGGCTGCCTTGCACCCGGAGAGGGCCGCCGAGGCGTGTAGCATTGCGGTGGAGTTCCGCGGCGACCCGGATTTTGAACTCATGCTGGATAGTCTGGAGAATCGTCAGCAGGGAATCGAGGTCGCTAGCGTCCACAAAGAGGACAATGTTTCGGTTGCGACTGTCCATGTTCCGCCTCGCAAGATGTCCTTTCTCCTTAACAGAATCGCCAAGTATGAAACCGAGAACACCAAGTCTGGGAGGCCCAAGAACGCCAATCTTGTGGAAAGTATTGCTAGTGCTAGGCTGGCTGTCGTCAGGTCGTTCTGGACTGACGAGGCAGGCCTGTTCCCGCAAGACGACCAGGCCATCTGGTGGGAAGTGTGGCTCCGTTGTCCTCGCGGGCAAGAGGGCGACCAGATCGTCTCAGCATTCCGGCAGGAGGCGGTCGCGCCGATCAAGTTGGACTCGCGCGTAGTCAGGTTCGAGGAGCGAGCCGTCCTTCTGGCGTGGTGTGCACCGCGAGATTTGGGTAACCGTCCCGGGCTAATGGACAATCTGGCGGAACTTCGGAAGGCGAAGGAACCCGCTGGGCCCTATGTCGAATTGACGCCCGCTGAACAGGCCGAGTTAGTTCACGAACTTCTCAGTCGAGTAACGGCGCCTTCAGTGGACGCCCCGGCCGTCTGTGTCTTGGACACCGGCGTGGATTGGGAACACCCGCTGCTCGCGCCTGGTATAGACCAATCATCAGCGTTCGCGGTGGATCCGAACTGGCTAACCAACGACCATGACGGGCATGGTACGGAGGTTGCGGGACTCAGTCTCTATGGCTGTTTGACACAGTTGCTGCCGACCACATTATCTATCGAACTTACGCATCGACTGGAGTCTGTGAAAATACTGCCACCCCGCGGCGTCAATGATCCTGCGAACTACGGAGCCATCACCCAAGAGGCCGTGGCGCGAGCCGAGAGGGCGTTTCCTGACCGTGGGCGTGCGGTGTGCATGGCGGTTACCGCAGACGACAGGGACTGGGGATACCCGACACTGTGGTCGGCCGCGATAGACCAACTGTGCGCGGGGGAACTCGACGACGTCCGAAGGTTAGTGTTCGTCTGCGCAGGCAATGTCAGCGACCTCATGGACGCCGGTTCAGGCTATCGGTACCCGCAAACAAATCACCGTCGAGGCATTGAAGACCCCGGCCAGTCATGGAATGCCATTACCGTAGGCGCCTATAGCGATCTGGTAAGCATTCGCGCAGCAGACCGCCAAGGCTGGCGCCCCCTTGCCCCTAAGGGTCTGTTGTGCCCAACAAGCAGGACTTCTGTATCATGGGACCGCGAATGGCCCATCAAGCCTGATGTCGTAATGGAAGGAGGAAACAGGGCAATTGACGGGGGCGGGCGCATCGACGCTGCAGACGATCTGTCCTTGTTGACCACGGCTAGGCTTGTTTCTGGACGCTTGCTTACCACCTTTGGTGACACAAGTGCTGCTACCGCGATGGCGGCCCGCATGGGTGCCATCATCCAGAGCAGGTATCCGTCCCTTTGGCCTGAGACTGTCCGCGGGTTGGTGGTCCACTCTGCCGAATGGACTCCAGAGATGGTGGCAGAGTTCCCTAACCCGCAACGGATACGTCGTCTCCGGTGCTATGGCTGGGGGGTGCCGAACCTGGAGAAGGCGCTCTGGAGCGCCGAAAACGCAGTAACGCTTATCTACGAGGGGGACCTTCAGCCCTTCGACAAGGTTGACGGACAGCCCGGGACCAAGGACATGCACGTCCACGCGCTGCCTTGGCCAGTGGAGGTTCTTCAGCAGTTCCCAGCTGAGACTGTAAGAATGCGTGTGACGCTGTCTTACTTCATCGAGCCAAGCCCGGGTCGGCAAGGCTGGACGCGGAGGCACCGCTATCAGTCGCATGGGCTACGATTTGATGTGAAACGTCCGACGGAGTCCCTCGACAACTTCCGTGGGCGGCTCAGCCGCGAGGCGCGAGAAGAAGAACGGGAAGAGGGGCCGGAGGAAGACACCGTCTCTGTAGCGCAGGGCGGAAGTCAACCGTGGGCACTTGGTCCTAAGTTGCGTGCTCGTGGTTCAATTCATTCGGATTGGTGGCAGGGTTCGGCAAGCGACCTGGCTGCCAGCGGGTATGTCGGAGTATTCCCCGTTACCGGTTGGTGGCGAGAACGGCACCACTTGGGGAAATGGGATCGCCGAGCACGTTACAGCCTGATTGTCTCGCTCGAGACCTCTCGAAGCGATATCCGCCTTTACACTTCCATTGCCGCCCAGGTTGGGATTGCAGTCCAGATTGAGGCGTAGCGGCAGTGGCGATTGCGTTGTAGCCTGTCTGGCGTTGTCGCGGCGCGGGAGAGGAAACGCGGCGGGTGGGGACACCCGCCGCGCGGTGTTTTTCGGCGAACGGCGCATGGGGATTATTCGGCCCCGGCGACCTGGACGTCGCGGATGCGAAGGGTGGGCATCGCGAGGCCGGGCTCGATCCGGGCGTCGCTGGAGACGGCATCGAGGTTCCCGAGGAGGTCGAAGATGTTGGCGCCGATCATGGCGCTTTCGACGGGGTGAACGAGTTCGCCTTTGCGGACGAGGAAGCCGAAGTCGATGCTGGCGGAAATGTCTCCGCTGGCGGAGTCCGGCCGGATGTCGCCGCTCTCCAGGTAGATGCCGTCCTGGACCTCGCGGAGGATTTCGTCGGCCGGCCTTTCGCCGAGCGCCGGCTGAAGGTTCGTCGGGCTGATGCCGCCGGAGTGGGTTCCGTGGCCGGTGCTCTTGGCGCCGGCCTTGCCGGCGGTGTAGGAATTGTGCAGGAGGCTGGCGAGGGTGCCGCGGTCGATGATCGTGAGCCGCCGGCGGCGCGTGCCTTCGCCGTCGTGTGCGCCGGACCGCATGCCGCGAGGCACGAGCGGGTCGTCCACGACGGTGAGGCACGGGCTGGCGATGCGCTCGCCCAGTTTGCCGCAGAGGTAACTTCGGCCGCGCTGGATGCTCTCGGCATTGGCGGCGGCGACGACGGCCCCCACGAGGCCGTAGGCCGCCAGCGGGCCGAGGACCAGCGTCCGCCGGCCGGAGGCGATTCGTTTCGCGCCGAGGAATCGGCGGGCGCTGCGGACGGCGCTGTCGGCCACCTTTTCGAGCGCGCAGTCGGCCAGGAACCGGCCGAAATCGAACTCGTAGAAGTACCCCACGTCGCCGTTTCGTTTCAGGACGGCCTCGATGGAGGCGTCGATGCGCGTCCCCTCGGTCACCAGCGCGACGCCCGTCGAGGAGGCGAGTGCCCCTTGGCCGACGACCAGGCCGACGTGGCCGGCCAAGAGGACGTCGGGCTCGACGGCGCGGCCGGCCTCGATATTGGCCGCCGCGATGCGGACGACGTCGGCGACGCCCATTCCTGCGATGGCGTCGTCGAATCGTCCCTCGACTTCCTCCGCCGGGTCGGGCTGGGGGAGGGCGACGAAATCGGGGTCCGCCGTCGCCTCCTTCGCCAGGGCGACCGCGCGCTCGACGGCCTCGTCGATGTCGCGCGGGTCGGTGCCGCTCACGCTCATGTATCCCATGCCGCCGCGGACGAACGCGCGGACGGCGACGCTTTCGCCCTGACCGGCGTCGGCGGCCTTGATGCCGCTCTTCTCGATCGAGACCTCGATGTCGCGTGCGCTGCCGGCGGCGACGTCGCACCACTCCGCTCCGAGGGCGCGGGCCTTCGCGACGGAGCGCTCGCAAATCCCGAGATAGTCCTCGCCCGGCGTCATCGGTCTCGCTGGCCTCCTACGACGACGTCGCGGACGCGGACGTGCGGCCCGCCGCAGTCCGTCGGCGCCGATTGCCCGTCCTTGCCGCACATCCCCGGCATCTTCATCTCGAAATCCGATCCGACCGCGTCGGCGTTCTTCAGCGTGTCGAGCGTCAGGCTGGAGATGGAAACGTCGCGCAGCATTTCGCCGACGCGCCCGTGCTCGATCCGGTGCGCGAGGCCGGCATGGCAGATGAACTGGCCCTTCTCGACCATCACGTAGCCCCAGTGGCCTTCCTCCAGGTAGATGCCCCGCTCGACGCCGCGGATCATCTCCTCGAACGGCACGTCGCCGGGAGCCATGAACGTGTTCGTCATTCGCGGGATGGGCCGGCAATCGTAACTTTCAGCGCGGGCGCTGCCGGTCGGCTCGGCGCCGAATTTGGCGGCGGTTTCCAGGCTGTGCAGGAGGCCGACGAATCGGCCTTTCTCGATGATGGGTCGTCGTCGTCCCGGCGTGCCTTCGCTGTCGTAGGCGAAGGAACCGAATTCGCCCGGCAGGGTCGAATCGTCGTAGATTGAGACGGCCGGGGCGGCAATCGTCTCGCCGAGGCGGCCTTCGAGGATGCTCTGGCCGGCCCAGACGTGGTCGGCCTCGGCGTTGTGGCCGAGGGCCTCGTGCACCAGCAAGCCCGTGATCGAAGGGTGAAAGATGACGGTGAATCGGCCGGCGGGTGCGGTCCCGGCTTCGAGCAGCGCGAGGGCCTTCTTCGCGGCCCGGACGCTGAACTCCTCGGGCTCGGTCCGTGCGAGGAGTTCCGCGCCGCCTGCGATGCCCCGGTTTTCCACGCCGCGCTGGAGCACCTGGCCGTCGGAGGCCACCATGAACGCCGTGCAGACGGCCCGGCACGAGGTGCTCCGGATGCACGTGCCGGCCGTGTTCACCAGCACTTCCTCGCGCAGGCCGTCGGAGTAACTGACGACGGAGTTGACGATCCGTTCGCCGCCCGCTGCGCGTCCCGCGCGCTCGTACTCCATGAGGCGTGCCGCCTTTTCTTTGATGGTCATGGCGGCGGGGTGGATTTCGGGTTCGGCGATGTCCACCGCCACGACGGGCTCGACGCGCGCGATCATGGCCGGATCGCTGACGAAATTTTGAGAGGCCCTCGCCAGGGCGAGCGCGTCGTCCAGGCATTGTTCGGCTCGGGCGCGCGCGAGGCTGTCGGCCGACGCGAATCCCCACGAGCGCCCCACGAGGACGCGGACGCCGATCCCGCGGTCCAGGGCCCCCGAGAGTTTGTCCGCCCGGCCGTCCTGGACGAGGAAGCCGGACGCGCGGCGATGGAGGATGCGGACGTCGGCGAAATCGGCGCCCCGCTTCCGCGCCAAATCGCAGAGATGTCGGGCGAGGTTTTCCATGGCGATCGGCGTCCCTATTCCGCTCCGTCTCGGGGGTCAGTTGGAAGGCTTCGGATTCCCCGGCGGAGCGGCCGGCGGGGCGGGCTCAAACAGGAGCCGCAGCGCGCCGTCGTTCAGGCCGGCGGGAACTGTGTAGATGAATGCCAGCTCCTCCTGCTGCGACATCTCGGCGAAGCGGAACGCGGCGCCGTCCATCAGGTAATGCCCGCGGACCTTTTCCTCGGGGATTCCGAACCGCAGATTCCGCGGCGTCGTCTCGGACGGCGTCATCCCGGCGCGGTGCTCGATTTGAGGGTCCGGCCGGCCCAGGCGGGCCAGGCCGTACACGAGCGGGTTCGTGAATCGCTGCCCGCGCTCCGCCATCAGGACGAACTGACGGGTGTCCACGCTCACGGGCGCCACGCGCGCCGGCGAAAGGTCGAGGGTGAGAACCAGGAAAATCTCGTGCTCTCCTCGCCGCACGTCGGGGAAATCCGCCACCTGTTCCGCGCGCTCCAGCCGCACGATCCGGATCGCCACCGCGTCCGACCGGAGCACGTGCCCGCGATTCAGGGCCATTCCCGGCAACTGGCCGGGGCCCGTCTGCCCGACCACTTCCACCGGCTCGCCGGGGAGCGGACCCTGAGCGACCCCCGTTCGCCACTGCACGTACTGCCATCGGCGGTACCAGTGGTAATAGAGCATGTCGTCGGCGTCGGGACGAGGCCGCGCGGCGGGGCGGGCCGCCTTGGTCCCTTCGGCCGGCGCGGGCGCTTGGCCCGAATCGTCCCTGGGCGGCGGATAAAGTTCTCCGTAGCGGTTGAAGAGGCGGCATTCCTCGGACCCGAGCGAGTGGGCCGACAGCCAGCCGAACAGCGCCAGCGTCCCGCGGTCCCAGCGAAGCCACAGCCGGTCGCCTTCCGTCACCATCTTGCCGTCGTATTGGAACGGGGAGTATCCGAGGATGCTGGGCGGCATCGGGAGCATCTGAACCAGCACCAGGCAGAGGCCGACGGCCAGGTACCCGGCCGCGAAACCCAGCACGGCGCCGCCGAGGCTGTCCGCCAGGGACGGAAAGGCTGGCTCGTTCTTGAAGAGAGTCTCCGTCAGCACGCGCAGGCCGAGGAACACGACGCAGAAGATCGCCCACAAGGCCAGCGCGTCGGCCGCGTAATACCACACGGTCCGCGGATTGTCCGTGCCGAGCATGCCCCCCGCCGGACCGAACAGGCCGAAGGCCGCCGCCCCCGCCAGGATGCATGCCGCCAGCGTCATCCCCGCGCGGAAAACGCCATGAACGGCACACATGTACATCACGGCGGCCGTGCACGCGAGCGCCAGGACGTTCAGGATTACCAGCATGGGTTTCCCCTTCTAAGTCGTCTGCTTGACGGCCCGGAGGACTTCCTCGATGCTGGTGCGTCCGGCGACGACCAGTGCGAGGCCCTCTTCCTGGAGGTTGCGCATCCCGCTCTTGCGTGTGTGGGTCCGGACGTCGGCCACGTTGGCCCCGCGGCCGATCATCGCGCGCGCTTCGTCGTCGATCGCCATCAGTTCGAAAAGGCCCGTCCGGCCGGCGTAGCGCACGTTGTTGCATCGCGGGCAGATGACGGGCTTGCCTTTTTCCACCGCGATGCTCTTCGGCGGGCGGTACAGCACGTCCACGCGCTGGCTCGCCAGGTTCGCCTTCCGCAGGAACTCCGGATTCGGCCGGTAGGCCTCCTTGCATACCGGGCAGAGGTCCCGCACCAGGCGTTGATTCACCACCAGCGAGAGGCCCGCCGCCAGCGCCTCCGGCGAGGGAACGAGCGCGAGGAGCCGCGAGAGCGCCTGGCCGGCGTCGCTCGCCCGCAGGCACACCAAAACCGTTTGCTGCCGCGACGCTTCGGCCAGCGCCGCCGCCACCTCCGGCGACGAAAGCGAATCCACCGCCACCACGTCCGGCGCGAGCCGCAACTGCCCTCGCACCGCCGCCGCCGCCGACGCCCCGTCCTCCTGCGAGAGCGCCACGTGCTGAACGTTCTCCACCTCGAGGTCGATGTGCGGCTCGAATGCCACGACGGTGTTGATGTACCGGTCGAAGTGCCTCAGGCACGCGTGCAGCGTCGTCGTCAGGCCCGAGTTTTTCGGCGCCGACACCAGGATGATGCCCGGCCGCTTCGCCAGCGCCTCCGAGAGCGCCTGGACCTGCTCCTCCGACAGGCCGAGGTCCCCGAGCGCCATCCGGCTGCCGGCCAGGTCGATGACGCGAACGGCGATCTGCTCCCCGTGGACCGACCCTTGGGTCTTGACTCGCAGTTCAAACGTCTGGCCTCCGACCACCGCCCGCGTGCGGCCTTCCTGGGGCTTGCGGGTTTCTTCCGGGTTCAGGCCCGCCAGCCGCTTCAGCGCCGCCGGAATCTGCTCCGCCACGGGGCCCTCCGGGTCGCCGCCCGAGATCACTTGGCCGGCCACCCGCAGGCGCACCTGGGCCTTGTGGCCGCGCATGAGCACGCCGACGACCGTCGCGTGGCGTACGATGGCGTCGAAAAAGATGCGCTCGACCTCATGGGCGCCCTGGCGCTGCGCCTCGTTCGCCGCGGGCAGCCGGATCGGCATGTCGTCCATGCCCATGAAGATGATGTCGCGTCCCACGCCGACGACGGGCCCCCGCTCCTCGGATTCCGTCGGCTTGCCCGTGAGGCGCGCCCGCAGGCGCGCCAGATGTGCCTTCGTCAGGACCCTCAGGTTTGGTATCACGAGGTTGTTGCGGTGCATGACGTAGGTGATCGCCGCCCCGGCGAACAGAATGAGGCCGAGCGGCAAGCCGATGAAGAACAGCGGCACCAGGACGGCCGCCGCCAGGCCCGCCAGGCCCCCGGCCAGCACGACCGCGCTCCACAGCGGCTCGTTCGTGCCGACGAGGCGAACGTCCAGGAAGGTCCAGTTGACGACGTAGAATACCACCGCCGAGAAGATCGCCAGCAGAAGGATCTGGGGAATCCCAACCGCGCGCAAGCCAAGGAACGCCGGCTGCGGCGGCTCGATGCCGACCTCGTGCGACGCCGTTTCCTGGGCCGACGCCGGCGACCCGAGCGCCATTGCCGCCAGGGCGACCCCGACCGCCAGGGCCAGCGCGCATCGGGCCGTCGCCCCGAAGCGGGGTGCGGACTTTTCGTTCCGCCCACTCACATCGCACCTCCCCTGGAAGCAATCCCCCGGACCGCCGCCTTCAGCGCCTCGGGATTCGGCGCCACCTCGTACGCGACCCGGACGTCGACGTGTCCCTCGCGCACCAGGCGGACCAGGTCCTGCGTGAAATCGTGCATGCCGAGCCCCGTGTCGCCCGTGATGAGGTCGGCGACGCGGTCCTCGCCGCCCTCGCGGATCAACTTGCGGACCATCGGCGTCGAGATGAGGATTTCCGTCGCCGGGAGCCTGGGCGTCTCCGGTCTCGCCCCCGCGAGAAGTTTCTGGCAGACGACGCCCACGAGGTTCGACGCCAGCGTCTGGCGCACCACCTCGTGTTCCTCGACCGCAAAGAGGTCCAGCATCCGGCGGATCGCCCCTACGACGCTCGAGGCGTGGACCGTCGTAAAGACCAGGTGCCCCGTCTCCGTCGCCCGCAGGACGCTCTCGCACGTGTCGCGGTCGCGGACTTCGCCGACGAGCACTACGTCCGGGTCCTCCCGCATCAGGTACTTCAGCGCCAACTCGAACGTCGGGACGTCCGTCCCGATCTCCCGCTGGTTGACGAACGCCTCCTTGTCGTCGAACAAAAATTCGATCGGGTCCTCGATCGTGACGATGTGGCATCGTCGCCGGCGGTTGATCCACTCCAGGCACGCCGCGATGCTCGTCGATTTGCCGCACCCCGTGATCCCCGCAAAGACCGCCAACCCTTGCGGCGCTTCGCAGATCCGCTCCAGCGTCTTCGCCGGCAGATTCAGTTCCCCGAAATCCGGAATGTGCCGCGTCACCCGCCGCGCGGCGACGCTCGTCTGCCCGCGCTGGCGGAACGCGTTGATGCGGAACCGGTCGCCCCCCTCCAGCGTGTACGAGAAGTCGGCGCTGCCGGTTTCCTCGAACTCGCGCCGGACGCGCTCGTCCATGACCTCGCGGACGAGTTGGAGGATCTCGTCGGCCTCGAGCGGAGCCGAGTCGGTGAAATAAATCTGGCCCTCGACCCGCAGGGCCGGGGGCTTGCCGGCCTTCAAATGCAGGTCGCTCGCCTGGCGCTCCAGCGCCAGCCGGCAAAGGCCCTCGAGATGCCGTTGCTCACGCGGTTCGACCAACGCGCTCGCCGCTACCTTTCTAGTCCTACAGCGCCACTTGACCCTTTGCGCGGTGGGTCTCCGCACCCACCGCGCGAGAAATAGCATTCTTGGCCCGTGGCGCGGCGTCCCGGCGGGACGCCGCGCAAAGTGGCGCTTTCTAGGCCGCCGACCTCGCCGGACGCACGGGCACCCCCGCCCGCGCCATCGCTTCCTTCACCTCGCGGATTGCGTGCCGGCGGAAATGGAAGATGCTCGCCGCCAACGCCGCGTCCGCTTGGCCTTCCGTCAGCACCTCGACGATGTGCTCGGGCGATCCGCAGCCCCCGCTCGCAATCACCGGGATCGACACGGCCTGGGCCACGGCCCGCGTCATCGCAATGTCGTATCCGTTCTGCGTGCCGTCCGCGTCCATGCTCGTCAGCAGGATTTCGCCCGCCCCCAGCGCCTCGACGCGCCGGGCCCACGCGACGGCCTCCCGGTCCGTGGGCACCCGCCCGCCGTTGATGTGGACGCGCCAGACCTCGGCCCCGTTCTCGACGACGCGCTTGGGGTCGATGGCCACGACGATGCACTGGCTTCCGAAGCGCTTCGCCGCCGCCGTCACGAGGCTCGGGTCCCGCACCGCTGCCGAGTTGATGGAGACCTTGTCGGCCCCGGCCTTCAGGAGCCCGCGAATGTCCTCCAGGTTCCGCACGCCGCCGCCCACGGTGAGCGGCATGAAGACCTGCTCCGCCGTCCGGCGAACCACGTCCACCAGGATGTCCCGCTGCTCGTGGCTCGCGGTGATGTCGAGGAACACCAGTTCGTCGGCCCCGTCGGCATCGTAGCGGGCGGCCACCTCGACCGGGTCCCCCGCGTCGCGCAGGTCCACGAACCGCGTCCCCTTGACGACGCGCCCGCGGTCCACGTCCAGGCACGGAATGACGCGTTTGGCCAGCACCCGGCTCTCTCCGCTCAGGTTCCCGGAAGGCGGATTATACCGGACCGCCGGCGCCGCTTGCAAGAAACACCCGCCCGGGCCGGTTCCCCCCGGCGCCGCCTCCGCAGGTTTTTCCTTGAAACCCACCCCCTCGGCGAAGCATAATCGGGCATCGGAAGACGTGTCACTTGGTCGGCTCTTTTCCGTTCCGCGCTAGGAGGAGGCTCCTATGGTTCTCAACAGGCAAAATGTCTTTGGCATCATGGTCTGCTTGGCCCTGGCGGGCGCACTCGCCGCCGGCGGGTGCGAAGACCCCGCCAAGCGGTTTAACGACGCCGGCCTCCAGGCCTACTACGCCGGCAAGAACCACGCGGCGCTGTCGGCCTTCGAGGAGGCCATGGCCGCCAATCCCGATGTCGGCGAATACTACTTCAACGCCGCCATGGTCGAGCAGGCGCTCGGCCACCTGGACCGCGCCCTGTTCCTCTACGACATGGC
>JAPLMM010000069.1 GCA_026387035.1 Planctomycetota bacterium | reverse complement strand
CACTTCGCGGACCCCCAGGTCCACCAGCCGCTGAACCTCCTCGGCCAGGGCGGCGGGGGAGCGGCTCCGCTCCGGCCCGCGCACGTTCGGCACGACGCAGTAGGAGCAGAAGACGTCGCAGCCGCGCATGACGCGGACGAAAGCCTGGCGGCTTCGGCCGACGCGGCGGCGGCCGCGGACCTCCGTCTCGTCGAGCCGCGCGTCGAAGGCGCCGAACGCCTCGGCCGCCCCTTCCACGCGGGCGGGGTCGAGGGCGACGCTGCGGCGTCCCGCGCGGGCTTCCCGGACGAGGTCCGGGAGGTCGGCGAGGCGACCCGGCGCGCAGATAAAATCCACGAGCGGCGCCCGCTGCCACACTTCCGGGCCGTACTGCTGGGCCGTGCACCCCACGAGGCCGATGACGAGGTCCGGTTCACGTTTTTTCCGAGCGGCGAGGGCGCCGATGTTGGAGAAGACGCGGTTCTCCGCGTGGGCGCGGACGGAACAGTCGGCGCCGGCGGCGCGGAGCAGGTCGGCGGCCAACTCCGCATCGAGGCGGTTCATCTGACAACCGTAGGCCGTGATGTGAACGCGCAGCGGTTCCATGGGAACGGGCCATTATAGGAGGCGCGGGGGCGGCCCACAAGGGCGGCCGGCACATGCCAAGTCGGGGAACGTGACCGCCCGCCCGCCACGGCGGGTAAACTTCCGCGGGCGGCTCGAAAGGCGCAAAGAGGCGCCGCCCGGCGGTTGGACCCGGTCGGGTCAGGGAGCGGGTGAGACGGCGCCGCGGAGGTCCCGGAACTTTTTCTGGAGGATCGGGTCGGCGCCGCCGAGCGCCTGGGGCTGAACGATGATGGCGAGGCTTTCGAGGGCCTTTCGGACCTCTTCCTTGTCACCGAGCCTGTATCGGCAGTAGTAGTTGTGGTAGCGGAAGTCCCAGAGGCGTGCGGGGTTGGAGACCCTGGTCTGCTCCTCGATTTCCAGGAGGACGCGCCAGAGTTCGAGGGCGCGTTCGAAGTGAGGTTTGGCCTGGCCGGCGTCGGGCGCGGCTTCGCCCATGGTTTCGTAGCATCGGGCCATGCCGAAGACGCAATCGACCTTGATCGGCTTGCCTTGCTCTTCCTGCTCCGGTTTCGGGCCGCCGATCTCGGTGTAGATGGCGAGGGCCCGTTCGGTGTCGCCGGAGGCCAGATACAGTTCCGCGAGTTCGTACTGTATATTCTCCATTTGTTGCTGTTTGTTTGGGACGTTGCTGGTTTTGAACCACTCGCGGAGACGGTCGCCGAGTTGCTCGGCATCCTTGACCTTGGCGCGGGCGGCGTCTTTGTCGGCGCGGATCAGGCGTTCGACGTCCTCGATCATGGCCTGGAACACGTCGATCATCACGGGCCCGACTTCCTCCGGCTTGGCCTGCGCCAGGAACATGTTGAGAACCGCCACCGCCTCGGGCAGGCGGCGGAGTTTCTGGAGCGCCTCGATCTTGTATTTCAGGACCCGCCCCTGCAATTCCTTGTCCAGTTGGAATGTTTTTTCCATGTCCTTCAGGATCTGGAGCCCGTCTTCGTAGAGGCCGACCTCGGGATACATGTAAACAGCGGCGGCGCTCAGGCAGGCGGCCTGGGCCCATCCGAGGACCTGCTGGCGTTTTTCGTCCGGCAGCCCCTGGGCCTGGCGGGCGTAGTCGGCGAAATCGACGAGGTCCTTGGCGACGACGCGGGCGCGCGAGAGGATGATGGCCTTATCGCCCGTCGGGAGAATCTTCTCGCGGAACCCCTCGAAGCGGCAGAGAGGCACCCAGTAGCGGGCCTCGGGATAGTACTCGGACTCCCGGGCGACCTTGGCGAACTGTCCGGCGGCGTCTTCGTATTTCTCCCCGCGATAGAGGACGAGGGCGTAGAAGTACTGCTGGTCCGGGTCCGCCTTGAGCCACTTCGAGACAAACCACGCGAGGGCTTTTTCGTTGGCCTCACGATTCTCGGGCGTCTTGGCGGCCTCGTACAATTGGCCTCGCACCCCGACGTAGTATTTGGCGGACTCGGCCGCGTACTGGTAATCGGGCGCCGACTCCGCCACGCCCCTGAACGCCTCGGCGGCTTCTTCCTTCCGGCCCAGTTGCAGGAGGCAGGCGGCCTGGTTATACAGGGCGGCCGCGTAGTTCGCGTCCTTCGCGCCCACCTTCTGAGCGTAGATCTTGAAGAGCCGCAGCGCGTACTCCAGTTGTTTGGAGTCCTTCGCCTCGCGGGCCTTCGCAAAGGTATCCGTCGCGAGGAGCCAGAGACCGAACAGCTCCATCTGCTCGATGTCCCCCTCCGCGCCGACGAGGCTCGGCATGAGCACCAGAACGATGTAGGGCCAGGGCGGGGCGCGCTGGTTGAGGGTCTTGAGGATCTCGACACCCTTGTCCTTCAAGGTGGTGTCGTTGGTGGCCTTGGCTTCGGCGAGATAGGATTCGGCCTCGACGATGGGCATCGCGAGGCCGTAGAGGTTCTCGCTGATCTTCTGCTTGCCGAAGAACTCGCGCGCGTTCTCGATGGCCTTGCAGGCTTCCTTGAACTTGCCCTGGCGCACGCGCGTCAGGGCCGTCTCGAACGCGACGCGGATCTTTAAGACCTCGGGCGCCGAAGCGTTGTTCGCATTCGCCAGACTCGTCAGGGCGTCCTCGAACTGCCCGAGTTCGCGTTGGGCCAGGCCCGCCACCAGATAGGCGTACCACTTGGCGGGAACCGTGTCCGGCAGGTCGCGGTAGGACTGGAAGGCCGTGATGGCGTCGTTCAGGAGTTCCTCGCGCGATCGGTCTCCCTGGGGGGGCTTATAGTCCTTCGGCAGGGTCCACGCGCGGTAGTAAGCGGTCCAGGCGGCATAGTACTGGGCGTCGCGCTGAATGTCGCGCAGTCGCCGGGTGTAGCCGGCGTTGACGTACTGATTGCGGTCGGGGGCGCGGTCGATTTCCGATTGCCACTCCATCGAGCCCTGGAACGCGGCGCGGTACTGCTGCTCGGCCGTCTGAAAGAGCCGTGCGGCCTTTTCGCGGTCGCCGCCCCGGCGGTCCGTCACCTCCAGGATGTCCAGGTCGTTCTTCAACCAGTTCTGAAAGATCATGTTCGCGAAGTCCGCGCGCCAGGTGAGGATCTGGAGTCGCGCGTCGGCCCGGTTTTTCCAGTCGGCGGCCGGGCTCCCCGCCAGGGCTTCCTGGGCCTCGGCAATGGCCCGCTCGTAGAGTTCCTTGGCCTTCTCGAAGCACGCGTCGCGTTCGGCGACGGTCTTGGCCGCGGCGGCCTGCTGGATCTGGAGGGCCGCCTGCTGGACCTTGCTGCCGACCGTCCCGGCCTCGCCGCCGCCCGTCGGCCGGACGCCTGGCTGCTCCACATAGGCCTTCATGAGGCTCTCGAGGCCGCGCTCCTGGAGACCCTTGTAGAAGGGGTCTTCGGCCTCGGCGGCCCACAGAGGCGCCGCCGCCAACGCCGCCAGGATCCCGCCCCACACCCTTGCCGATACGCATCGCTTCACGTCCGTTCTTCCTTCCCGGGCGTCCCGTTGCAGCCGGAGACGATTGAGCGCCTCCTACCCCTGGACGGCCGCACTGCGGAGAGAACTTCATCGCGCTTTTTTTGCAGCCGGCGGATAATGTTTCGCCGGCGCGCTATCGCGGCACGGCGAAATTGATGTTCGTGAACCGTGCCGTCACCGCGGCGTCGAACGCCCGCACGACGAACTTGTGCCGCACCGCCATCGTCGGCGAAATCAGGATCGGGTGAGTCGGTTGGAGGCCTCGCGCGCGGTAGCCTTCGAGCGCGGCGCGGAGGCCCGCGAAATTGTCCCCGAGACTCTGCGTATCGTTCAGGACGATCGAGACGCCTTCGCCTTCGTTTCCCTCATCCAAGAGTTCGATCTTGAGCCTCTCCAGGATCTCCTTTTGTGGGATCGGATTTGGGCCCTGGTCTCTCGGCAGGTTGGTGGTCAGGTAGCCCTCGCGGCCCGCCGACGACGGCATCAGCATGAAGAAGATGAGCAACTGGAAGATGCAGTCGATCATGGGCGTCATGGGCGGCTGAATCTTCACATTTTCGCGCTTGCGGCTTGTGCTTCGCATAGTTCGTCCTCAGCGTCCGGCTATTTCTGTTCCGACTCCGGGATCTTGGTGGTGACCCACCATCCTTCGATGCCGGCGGCGCCTGCGGCCAGCATGACGCGGGCGACGTCCTCGTAGGGGACGTCTGCATCCGCCCGCAAGATGACGTTCAGGTTCGCTTTATCTCCCTTGGATGCCGCATCCACAAGATACGCCGTCAGTTCGCCCCCGACCGTCTGAGCGCCGTTCGGACGGGTGTACGCTTCGAGCACGCGCATTTCCCGGCCCATCACCTTGACCACGGCGTCGAGGCTGCTCGTTTTGCCCTTGATGATGTTAATCACGATGTTGCGGTACTGGCTGTAGTCCAGGATCTTGGCGGCCTCGGCCTCGGGCAGCACGACGTCCTCAATCTCCAACTGCTGGAACTGGCTGATAAGCATGAAGAAGATGATGAGGTTGAAGATGATGTCAATCATCGGCGTCATGTTGAAGCCGATGTCGCCGCCGCCTTTCGCCCTGATGACTCTAGCCATCGGTTCATCCTCCTGCCGCTCCCGGCGCGCGGCCGGGGGTAGCGTCTCGCCTCAGGCCGCGGCCGTGGGCTTGAAGTTCGCCAGCAGTTCCTCGGCCACCAGCGCCGCCTCCATGGACATTTGCTCAATGCGGGTCCTGAAGATGCTATAGGCGCTGAGGGCCGGCATGGCGACCAGCAGCCCGCAGAACGTCGAGACCAGCGCGATCATGATACCGCCCGCGAGGTCCTCGGGGTTGGCCTTCCCGCCCTTCGCCGCGATCTGGCTGAAACACACCATCATGCCGTACACCGTCCCGAACAGCCCGAGCATCGGGGCGACGTTCCCCAGGAGGTTCAGCCATTCGATCTTGCGGTAGAGGCGCGCGGCGCGTTCTTCGGCGGCGTCGCCCATGGCTCGCTCCATCGCCTCGTAGCCGTTCGCCGCCTCGATCAGGCCCGCGTGCACCACGCCCGAGACGAAGGACGGGTCGGCCTGGCAGAACTCCAGCGCCTCCCGGAAACGCCGCTCGTCGAACATCGTTTTGATCTGCGCGACCGACAGTTCCGGCACGATCACCGTCCGCCGGATCGTAAGGGCGTGCTCGATGATTAGCGCAATCGAGGCGATCGAGCACGCGTAGATCGACACCATGTCCAGAAACCCCATGACGTTTGTGAATGTCGACACATAGAGCATGCCGCCGAGGGACATCTCGCCCTTCTGGGCCTTCTGGGCCTCCTGGCCCAGCGCCCCCATGCTCGCCACGAGCACCACGCCCAGCATCACCCCAAGTACCACCGCCCGTTGCTTACCCATGTGCCTGAACTCCTTCGTTCTTAGTGGCCGACGGATTGTCGGCAGCCTTTTCCTCGCGCCGGATCAGCCCTTCGGGGCCTCCGGCCGAGCCAGTTCCTGTTTCGCCCGCTCCGCCCCCACGGTGCCCGGATAGTTCTGGACCGCCTCGTTGAGCACCTTGGAGATTTCGCCGTCCGGCAACTTGGCGGCCTTCATGGCCACGCCCGCACGCCAGAGCGCCTCCGCCGTCCGCGTTCGGTCCTTGTCCGCATACAGAATCGGCACGCGCATGAACTGAAGCGCCGCCGGCACGTGCTGACCTCGCTCCGCCAGCACGCGACCCGTGTAGAACGCCACCTCCTGCGGATTGTCCCGGGCCAGCACGCCCGCGGCCTGATTCAGGCGCTGCTCGGCCTCGTCGATCTTATGGGCGGCGAACAGCAGGTCCAACTGCTTCAGCATCGCCCAGTTGCGCATCTTCGGATTGTCGCTCGTCAGGAACGGCTCCAGAAGCAGGAGGACCTCTTCGGGCTTCCCTTCCAGGAGCACCAGGGTCAGGTGAAACCGCTTCAGTTCGCCCGCGTACGGCTTGTCGGCCGCGCTTTTCAGCGCCGCTTCCACCTTCTTCAGCAATTTCCGGTTGCCGGCGGCATCGTCGGGCCTGGGTCTCGGCAACTTCAACCCTGCGACGAGGGTCGGCTGGTTCTCGGCTAGCGCCAGATAAGCATCCAGCGCCTCCTGCACCCGGCCGGACTCCGCGTACAGTTTATACATCCGCGAGGACACGAGAACGCGGAGCCACGGCGCAGCGCCTTGCCGACCAAGCGATTCGTACAGTTTTTCCGCCTCGGCGAACTCCTGGGCCGCCTTCGGGCCGCCCGCCAAGCCTTTCGCGTATGCGTCCTCCGCCTTCTCCATGTCGGGATACTGATCGACGCGGATCGAGGCGATGTCCGCCAGGGGGACCGTCCGCTTGCCGCCCGCGTACTCCAGGACCAGGCCTCCGGCGTCCATGCCGACGATTTTCCCGTCGTAGCCGATGCCGGCCTGCGTCCGGATGCGGTCGGTGCGCGCGGGGGCGGCCGCGGCCAAGGCCGCCGTCGCCGTCAGCGCCCACAACGCGGTCCTAGTGAATAAGCGTCGCAAGGTCTTTCTCGGACACAAACTTGTAATTGCCCCCGTTTTCCTCGGCAATCTGCTTTAGCACCTGCTCGCCCATGGAGTACAGGAAGCCGATCGTATGGACCGTCACCTGGCCGCCCGCATTCTGCTTCTTCACGAGGCCCACGATGGCCTTGTCGAACTCGCCGTCCGTCAGAAGGTAAATGAGTTCCGGCTTCACCTCGAACGCGCGTTCCAGGGCCTTCGCGGGGTCCGTCTCGCCCTGCGGAATGACGCCGTCGATGAACTCGAACGCCAGTTGTTTGTTGCGGTCGGTCGCGTTGACGAGTCGGCGCATCGGCATCTCGACGGGCGGCCCGCTCGAAAAGAAGATGACGTGGAACTCTTTCTTGTCCCCCAGTTCGCCGATCGAACGCTTCAGTTCGAACTTCACGTAGTCGATCGAGTCGGTCATGCTCCCCGACCGGTCCACCACGTAAACGATCTTGCCCGCCTCGCCGCCCGCCCCGAAGAAACCGGACCCGAGCCCCGAACCCGTCCCGAGGCCCTCAAGTCCGCCGTAGTCCTTCCCGCCCCCGCCGACCCCGATCACCTCCAACACGTTCATCTTGTTCGACGCCACGTCCGGGAACGGATTCTCCATGTGCCGCACCAGGCTGCTCGGCCGCGGAACCATTTTGCCTCGGCTCGCCTCGTCGTCCTTCATCTTGTTTTCCGGACGCGGACGCTTGACCGTCTTCTTCTGCGATTGGGCGACGACGGCTGACTTGTACTCGAACGGCGGCTGGACGGCATAACTCTGCTGCCAGGCGAAAAACGCCGCCAGGACCCCGACCGCCACGTGCAGCACCACGCTCGTGCCCCAACTCGGAAGATACAGCGCCAGCCAGCCCATCACCGTATCCATGGACGTCTGCTCTTCCGCTTCTTCCGCCTCCCCTTCCTTCCCCTTTTCCGCCTTCTGGTCCGGCACGGGCTGCGCCGGCTGGCTCGCCGCCGGGGCCGCCAACGCCGCCGCCGGGCCCGCGACCGTTTCCGCGTCCGCCGGCACCGCCGTCCCCTGGTTGCAGTACGGGCACACCACTTCCGTGCCCGGCGACTCGTTCACCGTCAGCCGCTTCCCGCATTTCGAACACCGAAACCGCAGAGCCATTCTCGACGCCTCCTCGGCTAAGGCCGTCCAAGGTCGCCTATGTTACGGCAAGGGGGGAAGCCCTGTCAACTCTCGCCTTCAACGGGCCGCGATACGTGCCTGGTGTGGCACGGCTCCCGGCGCGCCGGGACCAGGGTGCCACCCAATTGTTCCCTTGTGCAATTTCTAGGAGGGTTCCGCGGAGAATGCCAGAAAATTTTGGCGCACCCCCCCCCCGCCTGCCCGGCAATTGTTTGACAGCTCGTACGGCAAGAAGTAGTATGGCGGCAGTGACCCGGAACCCTTTTGAAGGCGAAAACCCATGAAACACCTTCTTGGCGCGGTGCTGGCGGGATGCCTCATCCTTTTCGCGGCGGCCGGATGCAGCGACCGCCAGGAGGCTAACCGAAAACAGTTCGAGGACCTCTACAAGGAATACTCCGACCGCTTCCACGAGAAGATGGCGACGCAGGCCGGCTCGCTGAACCCGGCGCAGGTCGCCGCCGAAGCCGCTCGCATGTGGAACAACATCTTCGACGGACACAAGGACATCGTCCGACGCCGCGCCGAAGACGTCCTCCGCGACCTGCGAGACGCCCCCGCCATCAACGAGAAAGAGTACAACCAGGTCGTCCAGGCCTCGCCCCCCGAAAAGGAAGAGGAGGGCCTCGTCCTCAAGCAATTCCTCTGGAACCCCATCGGCGCCGCCCAGGATTATCTGAACACCCTCTTCGCGAACGTCCTCCAACCGGCCGACCAGACGCGGCAGGCCGTCCTCACCTCGCACGCCGCCATCTTCTGGCTGGCCATCGACCGCAATCCCGAACGCCCCAAACTCATGCTCCGCCAGGGACCCTGGGTCTTTCTCGTCGAACTCTCGCGCCGCGACGACTACTACCACGCCGACAAACTCCGCTGGCTACAACATGTATCCATGGGTTCCATCCGCGTCGAGGGCGCCCCCGGTGCGCCGGGCAAGCCGTCCGGCAGCAGCGGCGCCGGCACACCACCGAAAGCCCCTGAAACGCCATCCAAGGCGCCCGAAACGCCGCCCAAAGGCCCCGCCAAGGGCCCCCAAGGCTGAGAGCCGGTCCAGAACACGAAAACGCGGGCGTCCCTGCCAACGCCGGGACGCCCGCTTTGACTTTCCACCGGGGCCGCACGCCTGCCCCGGCCCGTTCTCGTTCCACAGACCTTCTTATGCCGCCTTCTTCTTTTTCTCGGGCGCCGCTTTCGGCTCGGCCGGCGTCCGTGCGGGGCCTGCCTTTTCCGGCGCCGTCAGCACCGGCTTGGCAGCGGGCTTCGTCAGAGGCTCGCCGTCCAGCGGCGGCTGGAACCGGCCGAGGTCCACCCCGAACCGGTCCAGGATCGTCGGCGTAATGTCCTGACGCATCCCGCTGCGCTTGACCTTCGGGTCATTCGTCCCCAGGAACACCCAGGGGGCGTACCCGTGGCCTTTCTGGTCCTCATTGAACCCGTGGTCCGCCGTCACATAGACCAGCGTCTTGTCGTACAGGCCCAGTCCCTTGACCTTCTCGATGATCTTGCCGGTCCAGGTGTCGTTCGAGATAAGGGCGTCGTTGTATTCCTTCGAGTTCTCTCCGCCGCCGTGGCCCTTGTGGTCCACCTCGGCGAAATGGACGAAGAAGAAGAACGGCTTGTCCTTGTACTGCTCCAGGAGTGCGATCGTGCGCGCGCCCACCTTCTCGTCCAGCATGAGGCCGTACTCCCACACGTCGCAACTCTTGTGCATCGTGTAGTACGGCGATCCCTCGAACACCAGGTACTTGACGCCGTTCTCCTCAACGACCTTGCCGCCGGCCTGTTTGCCGGCCCCGGCCTTCGCGGGTTTCTTCCCGGTCGCTTTCTGCCCGGCCTTTTCCTTCTCCACCTCCTCAAGGGGTTTCTTGAAGGGCTCGCGGATCTCGCCGCAGTGGCCCGACTTGCCGATCACCGCCAGCGCCGCGAACTTCTCCGATCCGAACTGCGCTTTGAGCCGCTCGAACACGCTCAGGCCCGCCGGGCAGTCCCGGAACCGCCCGTTGCTGTACGTCCCCGTCACTTCCGGGTTGTAGCCGGTCAGGATCTGCGTCCAACCCGCCTTCGTGTCCGTCGCCCCCGTGACGACGTCAACAGCCACAAGGGCCCCTTCCTCGGACAGTTTCTTCAGCGTCGGCAACTCGCCGCGCGCAAGCGCCTCCTGGACGTGCGCCCGCTGCGCCCCGTCCCATCCGATGAGGATGATGTTCCTCGGCGGCCCTTCGCGCGAAGCGCCCTGCCCGAACGCCGGCACCGCCAGCAGCGCCGCCGCCAACAGACCCAACATGCCCTTTCGCATCGCCGTCTCTCTTTATGCCAGGCCCTTTTCCCAGGACAAGAGATTCAACCCATTCAACCCGGCCGCCAGGCCGCGGTGCCGAAGATTCCGCCGCCGACACCGACGCAGGCAATGTGGACCTTGCTGTTCGGGGACGGGCCCGCCTTGAGAATGGTGAACGGTGCTGCACCCACAGCGGACGCCGCCAGAATGCCCTTCAGGAAACCGCGACGTCTTATCGAGTTCATATCCTGCCTCCTATCTGTTTGCGGCGTTCTGTCGCCACTTCCCTTTCGTCCTCAGCCCGTTACTTGTGGAAACTGAACGAATAAAGTTTCGAATCCCTCAGTTCGAATCGCAAACGAATCTCCTTGCCTTTGAGCGTTTCGAGCGAGAATCCTTCTTTCCACCGGACCTCGCCGTCGGTGACAGTTTGCGTTATCAGTTCGCTTTCGGCCAACTTCTTGTTTTCCTTATCGAGAACCGTGACCTTGACATAACCGGACATTGCGACGTCCGCGCTCAGGCGCAGCGAACCGCTGACGGCAACAACGGGCTTGGTGGTGACCGTCGCCGTCTTGTTGCTCCCCCCGGCGATCTGTTCGTAGCCGGCGAAACCGTCCGGGCGCAAGCGGGCCAGGCAGAAGTAGCCGCTACGCCACGCCATAAACCTGCCGTCGTTCCCACCGTAGTATAGGCGTATTTCGTCCTTCCCAAAAATCGGGGGAGACGCGAAGATGCAGCCCCAATCGTAGTCGCCCATCTGTTCGCTGTTGGCAATCAGCGGCGTACCGGGCTGGATCCGATGCCACTCGATGCTATCGGGGCTCCATGCCAGTTCGACGTGCTGCCGGTTAGCCACGATATCGAAGAGGCCGACCAGCCCGATGTAGACGCCCGCGTGGCGAAAGACAGGCATGTCGTGAATCTGCAGATCCGTATTGAGACCTTCGATCACGACCTTCGCCGGGGACCAATTCAGGAAGTCGGGCGACTCGCTCCTCGACTCCCGGCGGTATCTGCCTTCTTTGCCGCCGTAGCGGTCACTTTTCGATCCCGTCCCTCCCCAGTTACGCGTGAATAGCACGTACTTGTTAAGCACGGGGTCCCAGAATGTGCAGTTGTAGGTGTCGCCATCGTCCAAGCCGGGCAACTTCTTCTCCGCCCAGTTCAGGCCGTCGGGCGAGAACCATACCATCGTATGCCCGCGGAAAGGGTGGATGGCCTTGTAACGCTTCTCGGGATCGGTTTCGTGCAGGTCCTTGATGACCCCCACGCCGTGTACGCCGAGCAAAACGATATTGTTCTTCTTGTTGCCCTGGAACTCGATGATCCCCAACTCGGGCTTCTCCCATTTTATCCCGTCTTTGGAAGTGGCGTAGCACACGCCGAATCCACGTTGGCCCTCATGCCAGTCAACCCACGCCCGCTTCTCAGGCGCCAGAGCCTCGTAGTCGGACTTGATGAAAATGCTGTACCAGCACTTGTAGATCTTTTCCTTCTCGTCATAGATGACGCTGCAATAGGGATTGTCGAAACGGGGTTCCCACGGCTTGTCCTCTTTGAACAACGGGTTGTACTTGTCCTTCTGCACGACGCCGACGGTCAGTTGAGCGTTCTCGGTGCTCTCGATGATGCGGAAATCGAGGAGGAGATACCGATCCCGCTTCGGGACCCCGGCAGACTGGTTCTCCGGCCCTGGCGGGCCTTCGGACTGCCCAATGGCCATGGTGCTGCAAACGACCGCTGCGAGCATGGCCATTGCCGCGACCGTCACTTTCGCATTGGCTTTCCTGCTTTCCGGACCCCAAAGCCCGCATCCTGTGCATGTCCGCATGGCTCAAGCCTCCTAACGCCGCCCCATTGCAGCGATCCTGAGCGTGGCCCAGGCTGTCGGGGTCTCGGATGCTCGCTGACCGGGCAACGCACCCGGCGCCGAGGATCCAACCTGGAACCTTTTGTACAACGGCCCGTACTGTCCCGGAAAGCACTTTTTTTGCAGATATGCACGCGGAGGGCCTCGCGCGTCCGACAACCTGCATGACCGCCCAACAGGGAGCGGCCGGTGGAACCGACCCGGAAATAACCTTCACAACACCGTCCTACTGCATAAGCGTCGCAAGGTCTTCCTTGTAGATTGCCTTGTAATTCCCGCCATTCTGATCTGCCATAATCTTCATGACCTCTTCCCCTGAAGGTGGATCCGAGTCGAGGTCTACCATGGCCTTGTCGAACTCGCCGTCCGTCAGAAGGTAGATCACCTCCGGGCGGACGGCAAACGCCCGCCGAAGCGCGTCCGACGGGTCCGTCTCCCCCTGGGCGATGATCCCGTCGACAAACTCGTACGCGAAGGCCTTGTTCCGCTCCGTCGCGTTCACCAGACGCCGCGTCGGCATCTCCACGGGAGGCCCGCTCGAATAGAAGATGATGTGGAACTCTTTCTCCTCCCCCAGTTTGCCGATCGATCGCTTCAGTTCGAGCTTCACATAGTCTATCGAACTGGTCATGCTGCCGGACCGGTCCACGACATAAACGATCTTGCGGGCCTCCTCGTCGCCGCCCACCCCGAATAATCCGGACCCGCGCCCGGGCCCCGTCCCGAGACCCTCGAACCCGCCGAAGGCCGCCCCTCCGCCGCCCACGCCGATCACCCAAACCGGGTCCCGGTCGTTCGACGCCACGTCCGGAACCGGCACCTCTATCATCTGCACCAGGCTGCTCGGCTGCAGAAGCAGCGTGCCCCGAGACTCTTGCTGGTTGCCCCACGTCTGCCGCATATCCGACCGCTGGTCGATCTCGTAGGTCTTGGGCATCAGGACCTGCCCGGTCACGTCGAACGGCAGCGCGTCGGCTTGCGTCGGCCGCGTCACAAACGCCGCCAGGACCAGCACCGCCACGTGCAGCACGATGCTGGTTCCCCAACTCGGCATATACAGCGCCAGCCAGTCCAGCACCGTTTCCGTCCCCTCGTCCTCCGCGCCCCCCTCGGGGCGCCCTTTCAACGCCTCCTCCCTCGCACTCGTCATGGCCCACCTCCTCCCTTTACCCTGCGCCCGTGTGCCCCGGCCGGTCTCCCGTTGCCGACTCTCCGG
This sequence comes from Planctomycetota bacterium, assembly GCA_026387035.1. Lineage (NCBI taxonomy): Bacteria > Pseudomonadati > Planctomycetota > Planctomycetota bacterium. The sequence continues at coordinate 1,198 of JAPLMM010000069.1, read as the reverse complement.
ACCGTCCCGGAAGCGCGCTTCCATAAAGGAAGACGCGGGCCCGCGCGGCGCATCTCGGAAAATCCTTTACAGCCGACCCGCGGTTTGGCAGAAAGACGCCGGCAGGAGTCGCCCTGCGAGGGAGGACGGCCGGTGAAGGACTTCGTCGTCGCCTTCGTCACGCTGTTCGTCGCCGTCGACGCGCTCGCCATCCTTCCCCTTTTCGTCACGCTGACGGAAGACCTCTCGCCCCGCGAGCGACGCCGCATCATCGTCCAGTCGGTGGTGACGGCCACGGTGGTCGCCATCGTCTTCGTCTTCTTCGCCCGGAAGGTCTTCGACCTCATCGGCATCCACGTCTACGATTTCATGGTGGCGGGCGGCGTGCTGCTCTTTGCCATCGCCCTGCTGGACCTGGTGAGCGGACGCAAGTTCGCCCGCCAGGTCGAGACCGTCGGCGCCGTCCCCATCGGCATCCCGCTGGTCGTCGGCCCGGCGGTGCTGACCTCCTCGCTGATCCTCGCGGACGTAGTCGGCCTCGCCCCGACTCTGGTGGCCATCGTCCTCAACATCGCCATCGCAGGCGCCGTCTTTCTCGCCGCGGACCTTTTCACGCGCCTTCTGGGACAGGCGGGGTCCCGGGCCGTCTCCAAGGTCGCCAGCCTCATCCTGGCAGCCTTCGCCATTATGATGATCCGCCGAGGCATCGTCGCCATCATCCTGGCCGGCCTTGCCGCCGCCCCGCCCGGTTCCACCGGCTGAGCGCCAGCCCCCGCCGCCCACGCCGTCTATGAAAAACTCTTCGCCGAGTACGACGCCCTGCACGATTATTTCGGCCGGGGAGGGAGCGACATCATGAAACGCCTCAAGGCCCTGAAAGGCGTCGAGTGAAGGCCTGACGCGGCGCGTTGAGCGGGAATGCCCGCCGCCCTCTTTCTGCAGACGGGGATGGCTTCGTGCGGAGTTGGTCTACGGCGAGGCCGGCGGCCGCGGTCGCTCAAGGTCGGCGGCGGTCGAGACGACAATGACGCCGTCTTTGACCGCGAAGTCGAGTTTTTCCTTCCCGGCGACCGACCGAAGAATGAGCCGCAGCGCCCCCCCCAAGGGCACGGATTTCAGGTTCAGTGTAACCTTCGCCGACCGCTCGACGCCGGCCGCCTGGAGAGCGTCCCATCGGGCCTGGATGCTGGCGCCGCTATAGTCGGCGCAGAATCGCAGC
>JAPLMM010000068.1 GCA_026387035.1 Planctomycetota bacterium | reverse complement strand
GCACGAACACGTCGGCCGCGGCCGGATCGGACGCGAGGGGTTCCGCGCGCTCGTCAACCACCCCGCGCTGGCCGCCCTGCCCTTCATCCTCGAGACGCCGAAACGCGACGCGCGCGGCCGCGAGATGGACCCCGTGAACCTGCGAACGCTCCGGCGCTTGGCGAATGGGTGATTGAAACGCAGAGAACGCAGAGAGCGCAGAGGAAGATCCGAATTGGGGGAACCCTCCTTCGCCGAGGCTACGGCGGGCAATCGGCGGGCAACAGGCCGAAGGCCTGGGAGAATAGAGCCTGGGGCATCGCCCCAGGTGGCGGGGATGGCGAAAGGGGTCTCAGCCCTGTAGGGGCGGAACATCTGTTGCGCCTTTTCAGGGCATGGGGGGATGGAAAAGGATTGTGCTTTGCGCGCTGCCGCCGACCCAGGCCGTTGGCCTGGGCTGTAATGTTTCAGGCCTTCGGCCTGAACTACAGCCTCAAGCCTCATGCCTCAAGCCTGCCGTTGAAGCGTGTCCCTCCTTTGAACCCGCTCTGGTGCTTATTTCAGTCGTTGAATGATGCATTGCACCAAGCAGCGCACTCTGTGCAAAACCCAGCGAAACCAGGTTTGAGGACGGGCAACGACAGCGTTGCTGAGGAGTTTTGCCGTAACATCGTCAACAAACTTGATGGCATTTTCGATATGGCGCTGAACGACGTTCGCCCAGTCGGCATTATACGTTGCCCCTCGATAGGCGTGACTTGCTTTGTGTCGCAGTTTTGCCAGATGCCTGACGTCCCCCGAGACATTCATCAAGTCCACAACAAGGGCGTGATTTTGGTGAGGGACAAGATCCTTGGGTGTTCGGGGCTTTCTAAAATCAAGGATATCGATATAGGTGTTAAGGCTACGAGACTGTCCATTGGATTTCTTAAGGGACGCGCCGCCCGTACGAATCTCGTATGCATTTTCAAGGAATTCCTCGAGGATTGCCACCGTCAAGAGAATCGGTGCCAAATTCAGGTAGTGCCCGAAGTTGTGGGACGGCTCAATCGAGCGATATTGTTGGAATACTCGGGTGAACCTGTCCTGTATTGGCTTGGCGAACGGCAGGTTTCGCTGTGGGTCCTCCATTATGTGATTTGGCTGGGGGGCTACCTTGGTCATAAACTGCTGGCATTTGATGCTTTGTTCAGAGTTCTGAGAAGGGTTGTTTCCCGCCAGCCGCTCCCAAAGTTTCTGGGTGGATTTTGTGCTCGCTTGATAGGCTGCGAGCCAGGCTAGGTCGGCCTTGGCCTGCTTTGCCCTATCCTGAAGCCTCTCGTGTACTTGCGATGCCGGTGGAATTGCCATCTTACCTATTACCCAAGTGTGTTCCACCGAGTTGCCCTGCTCCCGAACTCCCTCCTTCAATCCGGAGTGAATCTTGCCACGACAACAGGCCACTTAGTCATAAGGTCAAGGTACACTGGCATCCAGTTTTCCGGATTCATCTCCTCGTCGGGAACCTCAAGACTTCGTGTGGCTCCAATCTGGTCAGCCAGCAGTCTATAGGCATGGAAGAAACTTCTTTCAGACTTGGTGATCGCGACACCCGCCTTTTTAAACACAAATTTGCCGTAAACTAAATCAATCGCGCCTGCTATGCATGCCGCCGCGATTCTGGCAATGAGGAAGGCTACAACCCCCTGCCAGCCGACCGTTAAAAATCCCAGCACAAGCAGGGAGATCAGTAATATCCCGTAACCCGAGACCCAACTATAAACACGGGACAATGGAAGCAGAAGGCCGAATGGTGGGTAGAACAGCCCCACTAGGTGCGCAACATTGAAACTCAAGCAAGTCAGTCCTACGACAAGGCCAACAGCAAGAGGATTAAGGCGCGCCACAAACACAATTACGCCAGCGAGAAAGGCGGCAAGGGATGCCAAGTTATCTACCTCTTCGGTCATCTGGAGCACGCGGAAGGCGTCTTTCCGAGGAAACAAGCGTGCCATGAGCGCAAAGGCATACTCCCTGGGCAACCTAATTTTCAGACCCCGCGGTGTATAGATTGCCATTCTCGATCTCCGCCATTTGACTTAAGCAGTGAATCACGCCGACCGACTGCGCATGTGAATCTGGGAGTATGTGGAAAATCCAGGGACGCCATACCTATTTCCCCCAACGGCTCTTGGTAATGAAGTATTTTGGCAGGAGAGGGGGGCTGAAGGCAAGAGAAACCTTCCACTGCGGATTTGAACAACAAGAGGCACGGGCGCTAGCGTTCGCCCTTGCCGGGCGGAGGAGGCGAGGTGGAACCGGGGAGGCCTTTGGAGGGGTCGGGGCGAGCGGGGATTTCGAACTCAATCGTCACGGGTTCGGTGCGGTCGTCGGTGATTTGGAAGCCGCCGAGCGCGGGCTCGAACTGCCAGCCCCAGGACTCCCACTCCTTGCGCGGGACGCGCCGCCGATAGAGGACGCGCGTGCGGAACTGGACCCATCCGCCGTACTTTTTCTAATAGACCAATTTCTCGACCCGCCAGGTAATCTCGTCGCCCTTCTCGCCGACGAACGGCTGTTCCTGCTTGAGTTCCACGAGGACGACGGCCACGTCGGCCGTCCCGCGAAGGGCGAGGATTCGCACGCGGCTCTCGTAGCGTTTGACCTCGAGGACCTGGCGTTCGATCCATCGGCGGTCCTCTGCGGTGAACGCGCCCTTCGCCGGGAGGCCCAGGTCCTCGGTGCGGTACTCCGCGGGGATGAGGGCGTCGTACTCCGAGAGGATAGGGGTCATGTCCACGCCTTCGAGGCGGCCCCAGGGGGTCTCGACGACGAGGTCCCAGAGGCCGAGCGGCAAATCGTTAGCCTCGAACGCGCAAGGTCGAAGGGCGGATTGCGGCCCTCCTTCGCCAAGGCTTCGGAGGGTAAAATTGCGGATTGAACGGCGAGAGGCTCAGGGCTGGAGTTGGGCGGTGCCGCGAGGAGCGGCAGGGCGATCGCGACAACCAAGAGTCCGATTTTCCACGCGCTTTTCACGACGCTCTCTGCATGGCGCGGCTATTTCATCAGGTCCGGCAGGTCCTTTTCCGACACGAACTTATTTATACTGGCCGCCGTTCTGTTCGGCAATCTGCTTCAGCACCTGCTCGCCCATGCTATAGAGGAAACCGATAGTGTGGACCTTGACCTTGCCGGCGGCATTGCGTCGCTTGACCAGCCCGACAATCACCCGGTCAAACTCACCGTCGGCCAGGAGGTAAATGAGTTCCGGCTTGGTCTCGAACGCGCGTTCCAGGGCCTTCGACGGGTCGGTTTCACCCTGCAGGATGACGCCGTCGATGAACTCGAACGCCGGTTGCTTGTTGCGTTCGGTCACATTGACGAGCCGGCGCGCTATGGCGTTTTCGACAGCCCTTTCGGCGTTTCGCCGTCGCCCGTCTTCTCGCCCTGCAGTAGCCAGTTCAGGTTGAACCGGGCCATTTGGGCACCGCCGTCTTCGTACAGGAGGTAGATCCAGCCTTCGCTCTTCGTCCCGGGGCGACCGGCATTGAGCGAAGAGTAGGCAAAGGCGCCTGGTGTAATGAGGCGCTTGATCGGCCAGGTCTTGGCGCCGTCGAAGCTGGCCCAGACGGTCCCGTGGTCGCGGCCGCCGGGGCTTTCGCAGTTGCTGAAGATCAGGATGTCTTTGCCCTCGATCGGCAAGCGGACCAGGCCACCCATCAAGCCATAGCCGGTGTTCTGCGGCCCGTCAGGGAGCACCGTGCAGTTCGCCAGATCCTTCCAGGTTGCCCCGCCGTCGTCGCTCCAGGCGGTCCAGCGCCTGAGGTTGTCGACGCCCTCCGGCGCCCAATGGCGGCGGGAGTTGTAGTAGATCCGCCCGTCGGACAGTTCGGCCACGGTTGCCTCGCCGGTGCCGAAGGCCGGGAACGGGGCGGTGGTGAGCCAGGTCTTGCCGCCGTCGTCGCTGTAGATGGCGGTCGTGTAGTGGTTCGGCCACTCGGACCCCTTGTTTCCGGCGGCGTACCAGCGTGCGGGCCGCAGCAGTCGGCCCTTGTGCTTGCCGTGGCGCAGGGTGATGCCGTGCTCGTTCATGTGCATCTCCGGCTTGTTGCCCTTGCTGTCCGGCTTGATCTCCACCTCCACGGCCGCCCAGTTCTTGCCGTTGTCCTGACTGCGGTAGACGGTCTCCGTGGTCGGGGGATGCGCCTTGCCCACAAAGGCGAAGATTTCTCCGTTGGCCTCGTTTACAGTGACGCCGCCGCCCATGTGGCCCTTTCCGACCAGAATTTCGGGTCCCCAGGTCTTGCCGCCGTCTTCACTGCGGCGCACCCTCACGCCGCCCCAGACCGCCAGCACCGTGCCATCCGTTGCGACCACCACATTGGGGAACCGGTCGCCCGAAAACACCTGCTGCGTGTCGAACCGCGGCTCGCCCAGAAACGGTTCGAGCGTGCCTTCCGCCGGCAGTCTCGCCGCGGTGACCCCGGCATCTCCGCGCGGTGTTCCGGCAAAAGCGAACGCCGCCGAGAAAACGACCGCAGCCAAAGCTGCGAAGCCGACCGCTGCGCTCGGTCGCGAGAACAGGCCATTTACATCTGCCATTGTGTTCTTGGACGTGTGCCTGCCGACAGTCCGACGGGTCGGCCACGGCCGCCCTCGCGGACGGGTAAGTATTCCAAAGCCACCCGCACGCTTCCGCGAGTTCGACTATGGAACCGGACCCTGGGCAAGTCATCCGGCAGCAGGCCGAGACCCTCCGCCGTTACGAGGAGACGATCCGCCAGCAGACCGTAGTGCGGGGGATAAACCTTGGCCGCCTGTGGCGGCCCCCGCGCTACAGAAACAGCCCCGGCGCACCGGGGCCGGAAAGAGGACAATTCTACTTTGCGGAAACCGGACATTATCACTTTGCGGCGACAAGGCGGGGTTCGCGCTTGACGGGTGAGGCGGGGAGGGATTATACTCGGGGCCTGCCCGGGATGGCCAATCCGTCCGGCGCCAACGGAGGCGGACACGGAGGATGGTGCGAAATGGCCAAAGGTAAGTCGCAACGGGCCCTCTTCGAGATTCTGACGAAGGAACGGGCGCAGGTGCGGCAGCAGGCGGAGGCGAAGCCCGGCCCGATCGTCCGCCGTTACGGGGGCGAGGAAGGCGGCGGACGCCAGCCGCCGGCCCCTGCCCGGCCGGCCATGCCTGTCGGTGGCCCGCCGGCGGCGCCGGTCCGCGTGAGCCTGACGGCGTATTGGGTCGTCGTGGCGGCGGTGGCGGTGGCGTGCCTGTGCGCACTCTTTTACTTGTGGGGAACGCGGTCGCGCCGAGAGCCCGTGCCGCCGAACGTTGAGCCGCGACCGACGATGGAAGAGGTCGGCCGGGGTCCGGTGAACGAAGGCTTCGTCGGGCGGCGCGAGGAAGCGACCGTCGCGGGCGTCGGCGAAGGTACCGGCGCGCGGGCAGGCGCGGGAACGGGCGTTGGCGAAGGGGCCGGCGCGGGCGTCGGCGAGGCGGCGGGGCCCGCGGAGCAAGGGAAGTTCCGCTTGCGGATTGCGCGGCTGGAGGTCTCGCGGTCGGAGTACACGGACCAGTTGCGGACGCTGCTCGCGAGCCGGGGAGTCGAGACGGACCTGGCGACGCGGGGAGGATACTTCATCCTCTACAGCCGGGAGCGCTTCGTGAAGATGGACGACGAGAAGGCGACGGCGTTCGAGAAGAAGGTGGTGGAGGCGTTGAAGGAGTTCGAGCAGAAGACGGGATGGCCGGCGGCGACGAATCCGTACTTCGTCACCGTCCCCTGAGAAGGAGTCGTCGGTATGTCGCTGGATAAGAGTCTGAAGAGCCAGGGCGCCCTGGCACGCCATCGGAACGTCCTTTCGCGGGCGGAGCGTGTCGGCGCCCTGAAGGAAGAAGAGCGCTGGCCGGAAGGGCGGACGGTGTTCGGTCTGCCGAAGGTGGCCCATCGGAAGGTCATCACGAAGAAGCACAAGGCCGCGGCGAAGGTGGCCGCGGAAGGCGTGCCGGTTGAAGGCGCGCCGCCGGCGGAGGGCGCTGCGCCGGCGGAGGCCCCGGCGGCAGGCAAGCCGAAGGGAAAGGCCGGGTCGTAGGGCGGAGCGATTCCCGCGGATTCACCCCGACTGCGTCGGGATTCATCCGCGGGCTTTAGCATCGCGGGGCGGCGAGCACGTCCGAAGGAGCGTGAGTGGCGGGAAAGCGGTCGCTTCTTGCCCAGCGCATGAGCCTGGTGGACGCCTCGGGCATCCGCAAGGTGTTCGACCTGGCGGTAAGCCTGGACAATCCCGTCGACCTGAGCATCGGCCAGCCGGACTTCGACGTGCCGGAGGCCTGCAAGCGGCGGGCGATCGAGGCCATCCGGTCGGGGCGGAACAAGTACACCGTGACGCAGGGCGAGGCGGCGCTGCGGTCGCGGATCGCGGAGGCGCTTCGGGCGGAGTTCGGCTCGTTCGACTCGCCCGTCCTGGTGACGAGCGGCGTGTCGGGCGGAATTCTCCTGGCGGTGCTGGCCACTCTCAATCCGGGCGACGAGGCGATCGTCCCCGACCCCTATTTCGTCATGTACAAGCATCTCGTGCGCCTCATCGGCGCCGTGCCGGTGTTCGTCGACACCTACCCCGACTGGCGCCTGAGGGCGGACCGGCTGGAGTCGGCCGTCACGGACCGCACCCGAATGCTCATCCTCGCGAGCCCCGCGAACCCGACCGGGGCCGTGTACTCGAAAGAGGAACTGGAGTCGGCGATGGAGGTGGCGCGTCGGCACAACCTCCTGGTGCTGGCGGACGAGATTTACCGGGACTTCGTGTACGACGGTCCGGCGGCGAGCGTCTGGCCGATGGACGACCGCGTGATTCTGCTGCGCGGCTTCTCGAAGAGCCACGCCATGACCGGCTGGCGGCTCGGCTATGCGACGGGGCCGGCCGAGATCATCCACGCGATGACGACGCTCCAGCAGTACACGTTCGTGTGCGCCCCCGCGCCGTTTCAGTGGGCGGCGGTGGCCGCGTTCGACGTGGACCCGTCGGAGCAGGTGGCCTCGTTCCGCGAGCGGCGGGATTTCGTTTACGAGGGCCTGAAGGGCCGGTTCCGCGTCGAGAAACCTCGGGGGGCGTTCTACCTCTTTCCGGAGGCGCCCGGCGGGAGCGGGACGAAGTTCGTCGAGCGGGCGGCGAGCGCGGGCGTGCTCGTCATTCCGGGCGGCGTGTTCAGCCAGCGCGACACGCATTTCCGCATCTCGTACGCGGCCGACCGGCGGACGCTCGAGCGCGGCCTCGAGGCGCTGAACCGCCTGGCGGCCGAGGGGGGCGAGTAGTACTACAACGCAACTTTGCGCGGCGGGTCTCCGCACAAGTCGCGCGGTGGCCTTCCCAGGCCACCGCGCACAAGGCGGTGGCGGCCTTGGAAGGCCGCCACCCAACAAAAGAGGGGTTTTTGGCTTGCAGTCGGCGCGGAGTTCTGCTAGGTTTCGCGTCCTTTTCGGCGTCCGGGGGGTGACGGCGTCCACGGGGAATCGTAACAGCATCCCCGGGCCCGCCACGGCGGGTAAAATTCGCCCCGACTGCGTCGGGACTCATCCCGGGGCGTTCGGGACTCATCCCGGGGAAGTTGGGCGGCAGGGCAAAAAGGCTTTGCAGCCGACGGACGGGCCCCGATAGAATAACGCGACTGAGACGATAATGCGCTTTTACCTCGTAGATCGAATACTGGAACTCGAACCCCACAAGAGGATCGTCGGGGTGAAGAACCTGGCGTTGGCGGAGGAGTACCTGGCGGACCATTTTCCGGCGTACCCGGTCCTGCCGGGCGTGATGATGCTGGAGGCGTTGGTGCAGTCGGCGGCGTGGCTGGTGCGGGCAAGCACGGACTTCGAGAAGACGCTGGTGCTCCTGCGGGAGGCGAAGAACGTGCGGTACGGCAGTTTCGTCCGGCCGGGCGGACAGTTGGTGATGGAGGTGACGGCCCTGGAGATCGGGACGACGGAAAGCCGCTTTAAGGCCGAGGGCCGGTGCGAGGGCCAGATGGCCGTCCAGGCCCGCCTGGAACTGGAGCACCTGAACGTGGCGGACGAAGACCCGGGCCGCGCGGCCGTGGACGAGCCGCTGCGCGAGCATCTCAGGGAACGGTTTCGATGGATCGGAGGTCCTCAGGCGCTGGCGGCGGGCACGGGGTCGGCGACGGGCTGACGAGCCGGCGGGCGCAAGGACGCACACAAACGAGGAGGCGAGAGACGATGGCTTTAAGCCGCGACGCGATCACCGAGAAGGTCCGCGAGGCGCTGGTCGAGGCCCTGGGCGTGGACGAGGACGAAGTGGTCGGGACCGCCAAGATCGGCCCCGACCTGGGGGCCGAGAGCATCGACTACCTGGACATCGTCTTCCGGCTGGAGAAGGCGTTCAACATCAAGATACCTCGCGGCGACCTGTTCCCGGACAACATTTTGTCGAGCGAGGAATTCGTCCGGGACAACCGGCTGACGGAAAAGGGGCTGGCGGAATTAAAGGCCCGGATGCCTCACGCCGACCTGACGCAGTTCGAGAAGAATCCGAACGTGCAGGACATCGCCGACCTGTTTACGGTCGACATGATCGTCCGGTACATCGAGTTGAAACTGGGCAGCCAAGGCGCGTAAGCGCCTATCCTACCGCGAACTTACGTTCGCGGCTCGATGTGGGTGTTTCGAGCCGCCCGCGTAAGCGAGCGGGCGCCGCAAGATTACGCCACACCCCCGGCGGAAACGGAGAACCGATGCGCTGGATCTGGATCGACAAGTTCATCGAGTTTGAAAGCGGCCGGCGCGCCGTCGCCGTCAAGAACGTCTCCCTGGCCGAGGAGCACGTCCACGACCATTTCCCGGGATACCCCATCCACCCGCCGACCCTGATGATCGAAGGGATGGCCCAGACGGGCGGCGTGCTGGTGGGCGAGGCGTTCGGTTTCAAGGAGAAGGTCATCCTGGCAAAGGTGACGCGCGCGACGTTCCACGCGCACGTCGTCCCGGGCGACCAGATCCGCCTCGAGGCCGAGGTCGTCGGCGAGGTCCGGCCGGAGGGCGCCAGCATCGCGGGCAAGATCACGCGGAACGGCCAACCGGTGGCCGAGATCGAGATGATGTTCGCCCACCTGGACCAGTCGCGCGCCCCCGTCGAGACGGGCGAAGCGAACTTCGTGTTCAACGAGGACTTCATCCGCCTGCTGCGCATGCGCCAGTTGAATCATCTCGGCGGTCGGCCGCCGAACGCCGATTGAGACGGAGGGCGCGTTGGACCGGAGGATCGTCATCACGGGGCTCGGGGCGCTCACGCCCGCGGGTGTCGGCGTCGAGGCGCTGGCCCACGCGATTCGCGATGGCCGAAGCGCCGTCCGCACGCCCGACCACTTCGACCCCTCCGGGTACCCCAGCCGGGTGGCCGGCGTGGTGCCCGAGTTCGACATGGCCGACGGCGTCTGCAAGGACCAGAAACGCTACCTGCGGAAGAACGCCAAGGTCATGGCCCGCGACATCCAGATGGCCGTCGCCGCCGCCAACCAGGCCATCCTCGACTCCGGCCTCCCCGCGGGCGACGAAAAGGCCGGCCAGCCCGTCCTGCCGACCATCGACCACCGCCGGATCGGGATGGTCTTCGGCACGAACTTCATGCCGACGGAACCGGATGACCTCGCGGGCCCGATCCGGGCGGCGAGCGGCCACGGCGGCTTCTCGCTCAAAACGTGGGGCACGTACGGCATCCCGCAGATGTTCCCTCTGTGGCTGCTGAAGTACCTGCCGAACATGCACTCCTGCCACACCGGCGTCCTGTGGGACGCCCAGGGTCCGAGCAACTCCCTGACGACGAGCGACGCGGGGGGCCTCCTGGCTCTCGACGAGGCGGTGCGGATCATCCGGCGCGGCGCGGCTGACTGGATGCTCGCCGGCGGCGCCGAGAGCCGCATCAGTCCCCTCCTCCTCATCCGCTACTCGCTCCTGGGTCGGCTGGCGACGGCGAACGAGCACCCGGCGTCCGCGAGCCGGCCTTTCGACGCCGGCCGGACCGGCCAGGTCGCCGCCGAAGGCGCCGCCGTCTTCATGATTGAGCCTATCGAGGTCGCCGAAAAACGCGGGGCCCGGGTTTACGGCGAAGTCCTGGGGACCGGCGCCGGCACGACGACCGCGGGCATCAACACGTGCGACGCCGACGGGCGGGCCACGGCCACGGCCGTCCGCGCCGCCCTCGCCGACGCCGGCCTGAAGCCGACGGACCTCGGCGCCGTCCTGGCCCACGGCGCCGCCTACGAGCCGCAGGACCGCAGCGAGGCCGCCGGCCTGGCGGCGGCGCTTGGCGACGCGGCCGCGACGGTCCCCGTCACCGCCACCAAGGGCGTCACGGGGAACATGGGGGCCGCCAGCGGACTGGCGGATTTGGCGGCGATGCTCTTCCTGAAAAGCGCCCACGTGCCGCCCATCCTCAACTGCGACCGGCCGGACCCGGCCGTGAAATTGAACCTCGTGCGGGGCAAGCCCCAGCCGCTGGCCAAGGACGTCGTCCTGGCGACGACGCTGGCCATCGGCGGCCAGGCCGCCGCCGCCGTCGTCCGCATCAATCGGTGATACTGCCATGCTGTGTTTTCAACGCAGAGAGCGCAGAGGACGCAGAGAACGACAAGGATGAAAGATAGGGGAAAGGCAAACAACAATATATTTAGCCTCTTGTTTGCTTTTTCTCTGCGCTCTCTGCGTTCTCTGCGTTGAAATAACGTTGTGGATGCGAGCGAACCATGAAACGACGCGTCGTCATCACGGGCATCGGAAGCGTCACGCCGCTCGGCCTGACGCTGGAGGAGACGTGGCAGGGCCTCCTGGCCGGCAAGAGCGGCATCGGGCCGATCCGCCTCTTCGACGCCTCGACGTTTCCGACGACGTTCGCCGCCCAGGTGCCCGACTTCGACCTCGCGCCGTACGTGAAGGACCCGGCGCCCTATGCGAAGGCCGGCCGGAACGTGCGGTTCGCGATGGCGGCCGCGCGGATGGCCTTCGACGACGCCGGCCTCGCGCCGAGCGACGTCGACCGCAGCCGCTTCGGCATCTACATGGGCAGCGGCGAGGGCATCCTGGATTTCGACAACCTGGTGGCCTCGATCGCCCGCGGCACGCAAGAGGACGGGCGCGTCGACATCGCCCCCTTCGCCGAGTTCGGCCTCCGGGCCTATGACGGCCTCAGGGAACTCGAACAGGAACCCAACATGCCCGCCAACCACCTGGCTGCCGAGTACGGCCTGGCGGGGCCGACGTATTCCTGCCTGACGGCCTGCGCCGCCAGCACCCAGGCCGTCGGCGAAGCCATGGACCTCCTGCGCACCGGACGCGTCGACCGGATGCTGGCGGGCGGCACGCACTCGATGATCCACCCGCTCGGCGTCACAGGCTTCAACCTCCTGACGGCCATCTCCACGGAGCCGAAGAACGAGCCCTGGCGCGCCAGCCGGCCTTTCGACCGCGACCGCGGCGGGTTCGTCCTCGGCGAAGGTTCGACCATCATGGTCCTGGAGGAACTCGAGGCGGCCCGGAAACGCGGCGCACGCATCCTCGCCGAAATGGTCGGCTTCGGAACGAGCGCCGACGCCTACCGCATGACCGACATCCACCCCGAAGGGCGCGGACCGGCGGAGGCGATGCGCCTCGCCCTCGCGGACGCACGCGTCGGACCCGACGCCATCGACTACATCAGCGCCCACGGCACGGGAACCACCGAGAACGACAAGGTCGAAACCCTGGCGGTCAAACTCGTGTTCGGCGATGCGGCGCCCCGCGTGCCGATCTCCAGCGTCAAGAGCATGCTCGGCCATCTCATCGCCGCCGCGGGCGCGACCGAACTGGCGACCTGCGTCCTGGCAATCCGCGACCAAATCCTCCCCCCGACCATCAACCTCGACACGCCGGACCCCGAGTGCGACCTGGACTACGTCCCCAACCGCGCCCGCCGGGCCAAGGTCGAGGTCTGCCTGTCGAACTCGTTCGGGTTCGGCGGCCAGAATGATTCCCTGGTCGTCCGCCGCTTCATCCCGTAGAATACCCCCCGGCCGAACGCGTTTCCGGCGGAGAGTCCCCGTGGCAGGAATCCTCGCATTGTCGGCGTGGCTGGCGCTGGAGGCGGCCGAGGGTCCGCCCGCCTCTGGCGAGACCGGCTGGCTGGGCCACCACTGGCTCGCGCTGCTCCTGGTCGGCGTGGCGACGGCCGCCGTCATCGCCTTCCTCTCGATGCTCGCGCGGTATCTGCGGCTGACGGTCAACATGTTCCTCGACATTCCGCTGCCGATGACGGCCAGCCTGAACGATTACACGCCCCCGGACGGCGAGATCGTCAGTTTCCCGAGCCGCGACGGCCATACGCTGCGCGGCATGTTCATCGACCGTCCGGCGGGCGTAGCAGACCGCGGCACCATCATCTTCTGCCACGAGTACGCCAGCGACATGCTCTCTGCCGGACGCTACGCCATGCCCCTCGTCCAGGCAGGGTACACCGTCTTCACATTCGACTTTCGGGGCCACGGCCAGAGTTCCATGCCGCCACACTATGAGCCGCGACACTGGCCCAGCCACCAGGAGGTGAACGACGTGTTGGCGGCCGTCGCGTACGTGAAGACGCGGCGCGACATCCGGCGAACGGGCGTCGGGATCTTCGGCATCAGCCGCGGCGCCAGCGTCGCCGCCATCGCCGCCGCCCTCAACCCCGCCGTCCGGTGTCTCGTCCTCGACGGAACCTTCTCGACGGACTACAGCATCGAAGAATTGATGAGGCGATGGGCGGAGATTTTTGCGGAGCGCGTCGGCAGCGCCACACACCCCGACTTCGTCTACCGCTTCTTTCGAGCCATGACCCTCTTCTACGTCGAACTGAAGTGCCGGTGCCGATACCCCAGCACGCGCAAGGCCCTGACGGCCCTCGGGCCGACGCCGGCGCTGTTCATCTCGGGCGAACGGGACACCTACGTTCGGCCGGAGCAGACGCGGACGCTCTACGCCGCCAAGCCCGGCGAAAAGGACATCTGGATCTGCCCCGACGCCAAGCACAACCAGGCCGTCGCGGCCGACCCGAAGACCTACGCGGAGAAGATCACGTCCTTCTTCGGCCGCCACCTGGCCGGCGAAGCCGAAACCGCCGGCCGCCGGGCACCCGGCGGCGACGCGACTCGGAACGGGAACCCGCCGAGCGATTGCTCATGACGACACCGCTTGCGATACGACTGCGGCGTCTGGTGTGGGTGCCCCTGCGCTTGAAGACCCACCGCCAGATACGCCGATGGATCCAGAACGTCCACCGGACTCCTGAGGTGCAGGCGCGGCTGCTGGGTCGGCTGCTGGAGTCGGCGGCGGAGACGGCGTTCGGGCGCGATTTCCGCCTCCCCGGCGCCCGCACCATCCAGGACCTGCGCTCCGCCCTGCCCATCGCCGGCTACGAACGCGTCGCACCCTACGTCGAGCGCGTGACGCTCGGCGAGACGGAGGCGCTTTTCCCTCGCGGCACGCGGGTCCACATGTTCGCCCTGACGAGCGGCACGACGGGGACGCCCAAGAGGATCCCCGTCACCGACGCGCTGCTGAAGGATTACCGCGAGGGCTGGCAGATCTGGGGCGTCCGCGCCCTCGAGGACCACTACGACGCCTTCGGCGCGCGCGTCCTCCAGATCACCAGCCGCATGGACGAGCAGGCCACCCCCGCGGGGATTCCGGCCGGGGCGATGTCGGGCCTGACGGCCGCGGCCCAGCCCCCCACCGTCCGCTGGCTCTACGTCATGCCGCCCGAAGCCGCTTACGCCGGCGACACCACGAGCAAGTACTATCTCGCCTGCCGCCTCGGCCTCCAGCACCGGCGCGTCCTGCCGATCACCGCCAATCCGAGCACCCTGCTCGGCCTGGCGCGCGCGATGGACGAACGCAAGGAAGAACTCCTGCGCGACCTGGCGGACGGGACGCTGACGGCCGACCTGGCGCTCGATCCCGCGCGGCGCCGGCGCATCGAGTGCCGCTTGAAGGCCGACCCCCGCCGCGCGCGGGCTCTCGCGGCCGGCGCCGACGCCTCCGGCCGCCTCTTCCCGAAGGACGCGTGGGAGGTTCCACTCATCGGGACCTGGAAGGGCGGGACGCTGAGCCTCTACCTGCGCGAGATGCCGCGATACTGGGGCGACGCGCCCACGCGGGACATCGGCCTGATTGCCTCCGAGGGGCGCTTCTCCATCCCGCTCCAGACCGAAGGCAGCGCGGGCGTCCTCGAGGTCACGGGAACCTTCTACGAGTTCGTCCCGGAGACCGAGATGGACTCGGCCGACCCGCCGGCGCTTCTGGCCCACGAAACGGAAGTCGGCCAAAAATACTTCCTCATCCTGACGAACCCGGCCGGCCTGTTCCGCTACCACCTCGGCGACGTGGTGGAGGTGGTGGACCGCGTCGGGCCGGCTCCCGTCATCCGCTTCCTGAACCGCGGCCAGCACGTCTCGAACCTGACGGGCGAAAAGTTGACGGAGTTCCAGGTGACGACGGCGACGAACGGCGCGATCGAACGCCTCGGACTGGCCGTCCGAAACTACTGCCTCTGCCCCTCCTGGGACGCCGTCCCGTACTACAGCCTCCTGGTGGAGGAGGACGAGGCGGACCCCGACGGGGCGCGGCGTCTGGCCTCAGAGGTTGACGCCCGCCTGCGGGCGATTAACATAGAGTATGAGACGAAGCGCCGGAGCGGCCGGCTGGGGGCGGTGCGCGTGAAAACGATCCCGCGCGGGGCGTGGCGGCGATTCGACGCCGACGCCGTCGAGGCCCGCAGCGGACGCGTCGAACAGTACAAGCACAAGTTTCTCGTCAACGACGTGGATTTCGACCGGGGGTTCGCGGTGTGCGCCTGTTTCGGCCCGCACGCGGAAAGGACGGGCGAGTGATGCGCCTTCGCGTGGCGGCGTGCGACGTGCTTCGGCGGGAGATCTACTGGTGCGCCGCACGCGCCGCGCACGAAGTCGACGTGACGCTGCTCGCGCAGGGCCTCCACGACAACAGCGATCTGTGCCGCGGACGCCTCCAGCCCCTCATTGACGAGACGGACCCCGAGCGGTTCGATGCCCTGGTCTTGGGTTACGGCCTGTGCAATAATGCGCTCGCGGGGCTGCGGGCCGGTCGGGTGCGCCTCGTCCTCCCGCGCGCCCACGACTGCATCACGCTCCTCGTGGGCTCCAAAGAGCGCTACGCCCGCCTCTTCGCCGAGCACCCGGGCACGTACTGGTTTTCGCGCGGTTGGCTCGAGTGCCACGAAAAGACGGGCGGCCCCGGCGCGCCGGGGTTCGAGCCGATGCAAAAGAGCGGCCTGGGGCCCGAGCGTCGCGCCACTTACGAGGAACTCGTCGCGCGGTACGGCGAAGACAACGCGCGATACCTCACGGAGTTCATGGGGGCCTGGAAGCAGCACTATACCCATGGGGCGCTCATCGAGTTTGAGTTCGACGGCGGCGCGGCCCTCGCCGAGAAAGTGCAGGCCATTTGCCGGGAGCGCGGCTGGGAGTTCCTCCGCGTGGCGGGCGACCTCGGGCTCCTCCAGGACGGCCTGGACGGGCGATGGGACGCCCAGCGCTTTCTCGTCCTCGAACCGGGCCAGCGCGTCCGCGCGTGCTACGACGACGCGATCCTCAAGGCCGAGCCCGCCGACGCTTCGCCGCCGGCCGAGTGCCGGGGGGCCTGCTCATGATCCAGGCGCTCCAGATTATCCGCCTCTTGGGCCTCGGCGGCGCGCTGCGGGTCAAGCGCGGGTTCGACAAGGCCCTGCCCTACGTCCGCGGCTACGCAACGTGCTCGTGCCTCTGGGCCCTTCTGGAGACGGGCGTCCTGGACCGTCTGCTGGCCTCCGAGTCGGTCGGCGTCGAGGGCCTCGTCCGCGAAGGGGGCCTGGAGCCGCACGTCCTCGAGAGCGTTCTGGAGTACCTGGACGGTCTCGGCCTCGTGCGCGTCGAAGCCGGCCGCGCCCGCGCCATGCCGAAACTCAAGACCCTCATGGCCGAACCGCGCGGATTTTTCGAGTTAACGTATGCCTATGAGCAGATTCTCTCGAACCTGCCGGCGATGCTGCGCGGCCGGGCGAAGTATCCGGCCGACGTGCAGCGTCTTGGCAAATACGTGGGGCGCGGGAGCGGCCAACTCTGCCGGACCCTCCCCTACCCCGTCCTGGCCGATATGCTTCGGAGGCACGGGGCACGCCGCGTCCTCGACCTTGGGTGCGGCGACCTGGCGTTCCTCTTTTTCCTCTGCGAGACGGCTCCCGACATCCGCGCGATCGGCATCGACGCGGACCGCCCGACGGTCGAGTACGCGAAGCAGGTTCTGGCCGTCTCGCCCCACGCCGGGCACATCGAGGTCCGCGAGGCCGACATGTTCCGCCTCGAAGCGCTCGCTTCGGAGCAGCCCGACGTCGACGCCGTCACCGCCGTCGACACCTACCACGAGTACCTGGGCGACGGCGGGGCGAAAGTGGCCGGCCTCCTGCGGAAACTTCGCGGCGAGTTCCCGCGCGCCCTCTTCTACGTCGGCGAGTTCTGCAAGCAGCCCCACGAAAAACTCCGACGCCGCCCCACCGCCTTCCTCGAACACCACCTCTACCACAACCTCACGAACCAGACGATCGCCGATGCCGAGACCTGGCGCAGCATCTTCGACCGCGCCGAACTCGCCGTCGTCGAGGAAAAGGTGTTCGACATGGTGGGTCACGGCTACTTCGTCCTGAGGTGACTCTTCTGCCGCGCGGCGTCCCGCCGGGACGCTGCGCACGAGGCCATGCCTGTGGCGCGCGTCACGATCTACGAGGCCCAGTACGCCGGCGTCGCCGACGCCGTCGAACGCGCTTTCGACGCCTTTCCCCTCCAGGTCGCGGGCAAGACGGTTCTCGTCAAACCGAACATTCTCGGCGCCGTCGAACCGGAGCGGCACGTGTGCACGCATCCGAGCGTCGTGCGCGCGGCTGTCGAGGCCCTGGAGCGCCGCGGCGCGGGCCGCGTCCTCGTCGGCGACAACTCCGGCATGCGGGCCTACGGTTCGAACGAGCATGCCGCCCGCGTCGCCGGCATCCTGGAGGCCGCCGGCGAGCGATACGTGAACCTCGGCGCTTCGCCCGTCGCGACGGCCGTCAAGAGCGCGTTCGCCGAGACGCTCGCCTTCTCGCGCGAAGTCCTCGAATCGGACCTCATCGTCAACCTGCCCAAGATGAAGACCCACGTCGCCACGGGCATTACCGGCGCGGTGAAGAACACGTTCGGCCACCTGGTGGGGGGCGAGAAGACGCGGCTCCACCGCGAGGCGCGGGGGCCCGAGAACTTCGCCCGGGCCGTCGTTGACGTCTTCGCCGTCCGCCCGCCCGACCTTTCGATTCTCGACGCGGTGGTCGCCATGGAAGGCCAGGGGCCGTCGGGCGGCCGGCCTCGCGAGGTCGGCCGCATCCTCGCGTCCGATAGCGCGGTGGCGCTTGATGCGGTCATGGCGGCGATGATGGGCCTAGAGCCGGCGAGCGTCCCCATGCTTCGCATTGCCGCGGCGAGAGGCCTGGGGCCGATCGACCTGGAGAAGATTCAAATCGAAGGGCCGTTCGAGGCGGTCCCGCGGTTCAAGGTGCCCGCCATCGGGATGGGCCTGGGGACGGCCGTCTCGCGCCTCGCGGCGATGATTCTCGTGACGCAGCCGAAGGTCCGCATGAAGAAATGCGTAAAGTGCGGTTCGTGCGCGGAGGCGTGCCCCGTCGAGGCGATTGCGATGACGGACTCGGGGCCCGTGATTGATTATCGCCGATGCATCGCCTGCTTCTGCTGCCACGAGATGTGCCGGTACGAGGCGATGACCCTCTCGCGCCGGATGCGCCTCTTTCATGCCCGGCGGCGATAGCAGGACACTGTTTTCTCAACGCAGAGAACGCAGAGAGCGCAGAGAACAAAAGGGGTCGGGGAACGGCCAAACAACTTCACACCCGCGCCTGCCGAGCCGCCATTCTTTAGCCTTGCTGTTGTTCCTCAGTCCTCCCTCTGCGTTCTCTGCGTTCTCTGCGTTGAAAAGACTTTCAGACAGGCCGAAAAAGAAGGGCGATCCCGAGAGTCTCGGGATCGCCCGGAGGCGCCTGCTTCGGTTCTGCCTTACGGCACGAGGAACGAATCGTCGCTGACAGCCGACACGCTCGTCCCGTTGTAGGTGGCGTCGTCGTCGTACTGAGTCAGTGTTGTGAGGGTGTTGGGGTCGAGGGCGGTCGGGGCGGCGACCGTCTTGCGGGCGATCCAGATGTTGTCCCAGTTCGGCCCGCAGTACGGATGGGTCGACCAGGCGACGTGGCCGTCCAGGTACAGGACGTTCTGGCCCTTGAACTTGTGGTTCGGGCTGTTGAGTTGCCAGGCTTTGGTGATGCCGGCGACACCGAGCGCGACATTCCATTTCTGGATATGCTCTTCCTGCCCCTGGAAGGTCGGCTTCTCAAGCAGTTTATTGTCCGTCAGGCCGTTCGTCGCCAGTTTGGTGCCCGTCGCCGTGGTCGCCTTGAAGTAATCGCGGCGCTGGGGGTTGCCGTCGGCGCCCGCCGCCATGCTGGACGCCCGCCCCGTGGTCGAGGTCAACCGATATGTTCCCAACTGATTCTGATACGAGTAACTGACCGAGTACTCGTTGACGAAGTCGCGCAACGTGCCATACAGTGATTCGGTGACCCGCGTCTCGGGCGAATGCATGCCCTGGGCCGGGCAGATGAACACCTCCGGCGACATGTTGGCCGAGATGATCAGCGCCCACAGACTGGCCGCGTTCGACTCCACGACCGTGCCCGCCCCCACGTCGGCAGGGGGCACCGGCACGGCGGGAGGCGTCGGGAACCACCAATCAGTCCGCGTTTTTCCCACCAGGTCCCAGTTCTTCGATGCCGTTACGAAGGCGTCCGGCCACATCATCCGGTTCGACGAGGCATACGTGCTGCACGCCGTGCCGATCTGTTTCAGATTGTTCTGGCACTGGGACTTTCTCGCCTCATCCAAAGCGCCGAACACGGCCGGGAGCAGAATCCCGATGAGCATCCCGATGATCATGATGACCACCAGGAGTTCAACCAACGTAAACGCTCTATTTCTGTTTCTCATGACTTTCATCCTCCAACCGTCGGCGCGTGCGTCGCGCCTCTCCAAGGGAAAAAAGGGATAACATCAAATACGTCGGGTACTTCTGAGAAGCAGTATACTCTTTCTCGGTCCACCTCCTCTCGCCCTTTTGCCCCCACAGAAACGGCTTTTCGGTACGTCTCCGTCCGCAGGCGCCCCTCTACCATTCATTATGGCCGGGAACCCAGCCCGTGTCAAACCCAAAATGCCTATATTCTCCAGGTCCACCCCGGCCCATATTTTTGCGCGGCGGTTCTCCTGAACCGCCGCGATTTCCAAGACGTTTGGGCGGGTGGCGGGTCAGGAGACCCGCCACCCTTTCGTTACTTCTCAGGCCCGCCGACCGCCACCCGGCCGGAAAGAGGACAATTCTACTTTGCGGAAACCGGACATTATCACTTTGCGGCGACAACGGCGGATAGCAGACTTGCGGGCATCGGGCCTCTTTGGTAAACTCCCGCGGTTTAATGCGCAGAAGCCGTCTCCTGTGCGGCACGGACTGGCGACAAAACAGCAGCAGCCACTGCCCATAAAAACTCGCGGACACGAAAGCGAAGACATGGACGTACCGGGTATAAGCCGGCGGCGCGCCCTCGAGGCGCTCGAGCAGGTCAGCCAGATGGTAGCGGGCGACCTGGAGTTGAAGGCGGTACAGAAATCGGCAATGAGGGCCGCTGCCGAGGCCATGGATGCCGAGGCCTGTTCGATCCTCCTCAAGGACGCGGCGGCGGACACACTGCGTTTTCATTTCGCTGATGGCCCGCAAGCCAACGGCTTGGCTGCCGCTTGCTTGCCGATCAACGACCAGAGCATCGCCGGCTGGGTGGCAGGGCATGGCGAACCGCTTCTGGTTCCCGATGCCTATGCGGACGGCCGGTTCAATCCCGCGTACGACACGCAGACGGGGTTCCAGACCCGGTCGCTGGTGTGCGTTCCGCTCGTGGCGAAGGGCAAGTTGCTGGGCGTTATCCAGATTCTCAACCGGCGCGACGGCCGGCTGTTCGGCGATGAGGACCTGCAACTGGCGCACGCCGTGGCAAGTCTGGTGGCAGTCGCCATCCTCAACGCCGAGGAACACGAGGCGCGTCTCCAGGCTGAACGGTTGGCTACTATAGGTCAGACGGTGGCCGGGACGGCTCACTGTATCAAAAATATCCTGGCCGGCCTCCAGGCAGGGTCCTACATAGTCGATGAGAACCTCCCGCCCGACGCCGACGGGCAAGTGCGGTACGGCTGGGGGGTCGTGAAGAGCAACATGGGGTTCCTGAGCAACATTATCCTCGACATGCTGAATTACTCGCGGCCGCGAAAGCCGCTTTTCCAGCCGTGCGACGTCGGGAGCCTGTGCGAGGATGTCGTCAGGCTGCTCGGCGAGCAGGCCGCAGCGAAAGGTGTGGCCCTGACGACGAGGGCCGAGATCGGCACGGTCAGCATCGACGAGACAGCCATTCGCCGATGCCTCATCAACCTCGTGGGGAACGCAATGGACGCATACGGAGCCAACGGCGCCGTGCAAGTTGAGGTGACGCGGGGAGAATCGGCCGGCGAGTTTATCATTAGCGTGCGGGACAATGGGGGTGGCATCGAGCCCGTGGCGATGGAAAAGATTTTTGACCCCTTCTTCTCCACGAAGGGCGGAAAAGGAACGGGGCTCGGCCTTCCGGTGACCAAGAAAATCGTCGAGGAACACGGTGGGCGCATCCACGCGGAGTCGGAACAGGGAGCCGGGACGGTCTTCCGGCTGACACTGCCGACGCAGCCCCCCACGGAAACGCAGGCGTGAACCAAGGCCGCGGCACAGGTGCCGCACCACAATCACCAAAGGAGAGAGAGCGCAATGAGAAAAGCACTGGTCGTGGACGACGAAAGCGACGCGCGGACCTTTGTCTGCACCATCCTGAAGAAGGACGGCTGGGAGGTTGCCGAGGCGGAAAACGGGACCACAGGCCTCGAGAAGGCCAAGGCCCTCCGCCCGGAACTGATCGTCCTCGACGTCCAGATGCCGGAGAAGGACGGGTTCCTGATGTTCACCGACCTCGTCAAAGACCCCGACACGCGCGACTGCAAGGTCATCATGCTTACCGGCGTGGCCGACAAGGTGGGGATCCGCTTCTCCGGGGAAGAAATGGGCGAGTTCATGGGCAAGGAACCCGACGCCTACGTCGAGAAGCCTATCGACCCAGACGCGTTTAAACGCGTTGTGCGCCGGGTGATGGGAGAGAGATAGGAACCGCTTGCTTTGTCGGGCCCGAGGCCGCTGGCGCGGTCGGCGCGCCGCGGCGCCGGCCCAGCGCGGGCGTCTTTTCGGGTGCTCGGCCGGTCGTCATCCTCCTTTCAGTAAATAGCCGAAGCACATTTCTCCGGTCGGAGGAGGAACGATGGACATCCTCGAGCAGTTGCGGTCGCATCCGCTGTTCACAACCTTCACGCCGGAAGCGCTGGCCGAGGCCGTGCGCGCCGGCACGGCCGCCACCTACGAACCGGGCGACGTCTGCATCCACGGCGGCGCGGCGGGCGAGATTTTCGGCGTCTTGATTTCGGGCCGCCTCGAGGCCGTCCGCGGGCTCGGGACGGCGTCACGGGAGACGCTCGGCTCCATCGAGCCGGGCGAATGCTTCGGCG